>NC_011060.1:722500-1022500 GCF_000020645.1 Pelodictyon phaeoclathratiforme BU-1 | reverse complement strand
AGAGTATTCTGAAATTCCTGAATCTCCCTATGAAGTGATTTGGCGAAACCGGACAGTTCATGTGCGTTGAATGAGTCAGTTATATGCGGGTTGATAGGCTGATTTAGCCAGACATCAAAAAAGACTTTCTGAACCAGATGAATATGGCGGAGCCTCTTCAACAGGACTTCGTCCTCCTCCGCTTGCGGTTTTCCGAGAATCGCCAAAAACACAACAGCGTCGGCCCATTCCATATGGCGTACAAGCTCTTCAATTATTGCGGTTGAATCCATGACGATTCTCTCCGTTTGTTTTCACCATAACTGAATCATTTGTCAGTCTGAAACACAATATCATCCAGCGTTACGTTCAGCGCTTTGGCGACAGCCAATAACACCTCCGTAGTTCCGGTGCGTTTACTGGTTTCAATTTGAGAGAGATATGGCGTACTTATTCCAACAGTTTCCGCCAATTGCTGTTGAGTCAATCCGCGATATTCGCGCCATACTTTGATTGGATTTTCACCATCCAATAAAGCAAAAGTAACTTCACCGGGAATAAGCTCTTCTTTGCCTTGATCAATGGCCGTTTTGACAGAATCATAATCGCGTATATCCTGCAACATTTCCGCGTCATCAGTAAGTTGCACGTATAGGTCATACGGCAATACGGCCCATTCCGGCTTGCCATCGCGTTCGATTACTTGTACAGGTGCGTTCATCGGTAGACCTCTCCGCGTTGCGCTATTTTCAAGACCAAGACCACTAATTTATCATTTTGGATTTCGTAGATCACTCTCCAATCCCCTATTCGTAACCGATAGCCAGAACGGTTTTGCAGCTTTTTCGCATTTGCAATTGGTGCATAGGAATCAGCCGCTAATTGCTCCAATTTCTGACATACCTGTACTGCCGTGCTCCCGGGTAGTCGTAAGAGTGCTTTTTGAGCTTCTTTGGTGAAAATTATTTTATACACGTCAATATATTAGCATAATGCAAATAAAACACCAAGGAAAAAAGAGCGCTTAAATAGGTTTCAGGAAGTTCATGCCCCCAGAAACACAATGTCATCCGGCAGATCACTCAACCGGAGGCCGCCATCATCAGTGACGGCAAAGGTATTTTCGATGCCGATCACCCCTTTGCCGGGGATGACAAACTTGGGTTCGACCGCAATCACCTGTCCTGCCTGCAAGGGCATGGTAAAGCCTTTGGCAAGCACAGGCAGCTCATCGAGTTCGAGGCCCACACCGTGACCAACAAATTTCGCCTGCTCTCCCGGCATACCCATAAAGCAGGAGCCAAGTCCAGCTTTTTCGGCCATTGCTGCGGCGGCAAAAAAGAGCTCTTCGCAGATAGCGCCGGGTTTCATGCCCCGACGTACCAGCTCCTGGATCTCGATTGCAACATCAAAAGCCCGCTGCAGTTCCGCGTCAAGCGTTCCGATAACAAACATGCGGGTCATATCAGAGATATATCCATTGAACACCCCTCCGAAATCAAGAAGAATCGGCTGGTTGACCCTGATTTCATCGCAGGAAGCCCCGTGCGGCGAAGCACTCGACAACCCTTTTCCCGTCACCGGGCCGTCAAAAAATCCGCCGTTTAACCCTCCGGAGGAAACAGCCAGACCAAAGAAAAGCTCTTGATTGAAAGCACGCATCCGCACATAGCCCTCATGGCCTGCCTTGCGGAGGCGGTATTCCATTTCTGCCGACAGATCAAGCTCCCGCATCCCCGCTTTGAGAAACTGCGGCACCTCGGCAAAAACCGACGCAAGCTTGCCCGCGCTCAACCGGAGCTGCTCAAGCTCAAAAGGTGACTTGACCGAACGGAGTTCACGCAGCATCATGGAGATATCCACAAACGTTCGCCCCGGAAGCGCCCGACTGTAAAAAAGATGCTGCTGAACCGGAATGGCGTCAAAGGTCATGCCGATAGTGGATAGATCCTCACTGAAGACGGAGGCAAATTCCTTGCTTGAAGGAAAAGGGCGAATTGCCGCAATTGGGCTCTCATCCATTGCACGTGAAAGACTTTTACGTACCAGGAGCAAGGGTTCACCTTCAGCCGGAATCCAGAGTATGGCATTCTGGCGTGTACCGGCAAAATAGTAAACGTCAATCGGCATGATGAAAAGGGCTGCATGAATATCCTTGCTCCGGAGCATTACCTGCAACCGGAATACCCGCTCTTGTGATTCGGTTTTTGTCAGCATAGTTTATTCTTCAAGTGCATTGGCAAAATGGGGATGCTCTTTATTGCCAATAATATACCGTTTCGCAGCAAGCTGGCGAAAGGAATCTCATCTGGCATCTTCCCGGGATGAGTCAAAGCCCCTCTTCAAGGCTAAAACCGGAAAAGGGGCTGACACAGAGCGGAAAAGGTCATGCTTTGAATTCGCCGGTGTCGATCCACTCATTTTTAAGCAGCGACCACCAGTCAACAGCCAATCCTTTCAGGACATATTCATAGGGTAACCAGCCATAACCGTTGTCGCCCCAGCCTTTTCCCCAGGAGTTTCTGATGAGCAGGGCGCCTTTGGTTTCCACCCCCTTGGGATTGGTATTCTTGATTTTTATGGTGTCATCATAACCAACAGCATCAACAGCATGTCCACCAGCAATTTTTTCTCCAGAAGTCGGAAACGGTATTTTTCCGGTTTTGGCAGCCTGCGATATCGAGTTAAAAACAGTAAAACCAAACATCAAAGGAATACCTGCCGACAAATTTGCCTTGATCTGTGTCAGCAATACATCTTTGGCTACCCCTATCGGATCAAGACGGTAATAGCTTATAGCCTGGAAGTTCTGGGCAAAGGCATAACAGAACGCCGACGGTTCTTTGTCGTAATCAGCAACCACATAGGGCAGATACTCTTCCGGTGGCAAACCAAAAAGAACCATAGCGCCCATGGTTGAGCGAAGAAATGCTCCGGTATCTCCCGTCCAGTGCAGAAGGTTCCTCGTGCTCTTGTAAAGAAAAAGGCGGGATGCATCAATATGTTTTCCAAATGCCCGTCTTTCAAAATACTCGACAATCCCAATTCCTGCGTGTGCCGTGCATGAACCAATTGATTCCTGGTTTTCAATCGGAGAGCACCATTGCCGTAGATCGACAGAAGCTGGCACTGAAAGTTTCGCTGGCTTGGCAACCCCCGATTTTGCAAGCATGGCTTTTATGGAATCTTCTTGCCCATACAGCCTGAGAGATGATGAAATTTGATTGTGATCTGCCGTATAATCCCTGAAATCAGGATAATCCGGCAACCACCCCATTCCCGATACTTCCAAAAATTGGTCCATAGATCCTCCAGTTTTTCTTAATGTTACTGACTGATTTTTAAAACTCTTCTCCCTGTTTCTCCGACCGGCAGCGCTTCTCCGTCAAACCTTCGATGTTCAACTTTTTGGCCATTCCACACTCTTCCACTTACTTGCACCGCACTTGTTTATCTCATTGTTTCTATCGTGTGATCGTAAAAAAGAGTCACAAGAAGAGAATTTACACGTATTCAACAAATAACGTAACAGCGCCAGACAAATAAAACCTCTTTTTTACCACCTTCTCCGTCAAACGAAATGGTTGCCCACACCCTCAAGCCATAACGAAGCAGGGTAAACATTGACACCCCTCATATTGTCAATTGTCCATTGTTTTCCCTACCTTGTGTTCAGCATTATCAACATCAATCCATGTGTGGAATGAGACGACCCATCATCCGAAAAATCCTCACGGTGGCAGGAATCCTTCTGCTTCTTGCCGAAATCTCCGCCTGCCAGCAGAAGAACGACAAGATCCGCAAGGAGCAGATTGTTATCGGCGTTTCGGCTGACTTCGACTACCTCAATCCCCTGCTCATCCAGCTCTCCATGTCACGAGAGGTGTGCTCGCTGCTCTATCCTTCGCTGGTCAAGCCCTCCTACGATGAAAAAAAGGGGGCGATAACCTTTCGGCCCAATACGGCCAAAAGCTGGGAGTTTTCCGGTGACGGAAAAAAAGCAACCTTCAATTTACGCAGCGATGCCGTTTGGGAAGACGGAAAAAAGGTGACCTCGCATGATTTCAAGTACTCCTATGCCCTCTACAAGAACCCCAAAATAGCCAGTTCACGGCAGCACTACCTCAACGACCTGCTGCTGCTTCCCGATGGAACGGCTGATATCGAACGCGCTGTTGAAACCCCCGACGATTCCACGCTTGTACTCCATTTCAGCAAAGCGATGGCAGAGGAAATTGTGCTCGACCATTTCAATGATTTAATGCCGGTAGCGGAGCATCTCTTCAAAGCATACTCACCAGACGATATCCGATCAAAAGCTGCTGAAATACCGGTAGTGAGCGCGGGGCCCTTCAAGGTTAAAGAGTGGGCACGCCAATCGAAGCTGGAACTTGTCACCAACCCCACTTCACATCTTCCCCGGCCTGCAACCATAAAAAACATGGTTTTTCTGGTTGTACCTGAATACACCACCCGTCTGGCCATGCTGAAATCAGGACAGATCGATGCTATGATTTCGGCAGGAGGAATCAACCCCAAAGATATCAGGGAGCTGGTAAAAAGCTCACCCTCAATTGTCATCAAGCCCGTCAAAAACCGTTATTTCGACAGTATCGTCTGGCTTAACATCGACGGAGAGAGCTGGCGCAACAGTCACAAAGTGGTGCCGAACGCCCTCTTTGGCGACAAAGTGGTGCGCCAGGCGCTTACACTTGCCATTGATCGGCAGTCCATTATCGATGGCTTCATGGGGCCGGAGCACGCCACCATCGTCAACACATCGCTTTCACCAGCCTACCGAGAAATTGCTGACACCTCTCTTGACCCATACGGTTACAACCCTCAGAAAGCGACCGCTCTCTTGCGCTCCGCCGGATGGGCACCAGGCCCCGACGGTATCCTGCAGAAAAATGGCAAAAAATTCTCCTTTGAGCTTGCAGCACCGGTCGGCAACCCACGGCGCAACTATGCAGCAACCATTGTTCAGCAAAACCTCCGGGAAATCGGCATTGAGTGCCACCTGAAATTTGACGAAAGCCTTATTTTCAACAAAAACCAGAACGAGTTCCGCTACGATGCCGCCCTTTCAGGCATGGCTGCAGAAACACTCCCTTTCCAGCTTATTATCTGGGGCTCTGACTTTGCCCATCGACCATTCAACTCTTCCGCCTTTCAGAACAGGGAACTTGACACCATTATCGGAGAGCTGAGCCGTCCCCTGCCCTCTGTACGCAGCCTTGCACTCTGGAAAAGCTATCAGAAAATTCTGCACGATGAACAGCCCAGAAGCTTCCTCTACTACTACGATGAGCTTGAAGGAATAAACAACCGGGTCAAAAACACCAATATCAACCTTATCGCCACGCTCTACAACGCATGGGAGTGGAGCGTGCAATAAAAAGAGAGTTCGGCACTGTTTGCCGCCAGTGCCGTTTTTTACTATATTCAACTACTTTTTTCCAAAGCAGTTAAAGAATTTCCGCCACCATCAGTGAACTCATTGTTTTATGCCTCGTTACACACCTGAACAACTGGAACGAAGAAATGCATCCGTCTGGACAAAAGTACAGGGAATCCTTGCACCTATCCAGTTCGTCATGTTTCTTGCCGGCCTTACGGTCACCTGGCTCTACCAATCCCACAACGGGATCGACAACTTCGCATGGATCACCTTTTTTGTCACCCTGAAAACCCTCATGCTTGTCCTGATTTTTGTGACAGGAGGTTTTTTTGAGCTGGAGGTTTTTGGCCAATTTGCCTTTGTTCATGAATTCTTCTGGGAGGATTTCGGCAGCGCCATCGCCATGGTGGTGCATCTGTCCTACTTTATCCTCTTCTTTATGGGGCTCGATGAAAGCACGCTTATCTGGACTGCGCTGCTTGCCTATCTCAGTTATCTTGTCAATGCGGCACAATTTGTCATCCGTCTGCTTCTTGAAAAGCACAACGAAAAAAAGCTCAAACAGCGCCAGGCTGCCTGATCACCCAAAATCATTATGAAAGCAAAAGCCATTGTCTTCAGCGGTGTACGCCAGATTGAACTCTGTGAGGTGACCCTGAAATCCCTCTCTTCCACTGATGTGCTGGTTGAAACATGGTGGTCGTCAATCAGCACCGGCACGGAAAAAATGGCCTATAATGGCCTGATTCCCTCCTGGCCCTTCATCTTTCCCTTTATTCCGGGATATGAAACGGTCGGAAAAATTATTCAGGCGGGCGACCATGTCAACCAAAGTCTGATCGGAAAATTCGCCTATGTAGCCGGCTCATTCGGCTATGAAGGAGTCAATGCTGCTTTCGGTGGAGCTTCGGAATATATCGCCTGCCCGGTCGAGAGCATAACCGTACTCGACAACATCGAAAATCCAAAGTGCGGCATCGCCCTCCCGCTTGGCGCAACCGCCCTGCACATTGTTGACCTGGCTCAGGTTGAAAACAAAAAGGTGCTGGTACTTGGTCAGGGAGCGGTAGGCATTCTTGCCGCTGAACTGGCAAAGCTTATGGGTGCCAAACTGGTGGCGGCAACCGAACCCAACAAAAAGAGGTTGCAGCTCTCATCGGCTGACCTGAAAGTTAATCCTGAAACAGAAGATGTTGCCGCTGCCCTTGCCGGACATGAGTTCGACGTTCTGATCGACAGTACCGGCATCATGAGCGCCATCGATACCGGCCTCCGCTTTCTGAAGTTTCAGGGAACCGTGATCTTTGGAGGCTATTACCAGCGAATCAACATCGACTACTCACAGGCCTTTCAGAAAGAGCTCTCCTTCATTGCTGCCAAACAGTGGGCCAAAGGCGATCTTGAGCGGGTACGAGAGCTGATTGCTCAGCAAAAACTCAATGCGGCAAGAATTTTCACCCATCAACATACCGTTGAAGAGGATATCACGGAAGCCTATCTGCAGGCATTCACCAATCCTGACTGCATGAAAATGATTCTGCTCTGGAAAACCGGAACACAACAGGAGGAGGCAGGATGCCCAATCACCGCAAAATCATAAACACGGCAGGATGGCAGCAAGAACCATAGCGATATACGGTAAAGGCGGTATAGGCAAAAGCTTTACAACCACAAACCTCAGTGCCACCTTTGCCCTGATGAACCAGCGGGTGCTCCAGCTCGGCTGCGACCCCAAGCACGACTCAACCACCTCCCTCTTCGGAGGCATCTCGCTGCCCACCGTAACTGACATCTTCGCCGAAAAAAACGCACAGAACGAGCAGCTCTCCATCAGCGATATCGTCTTCCGCCGCGACGTTCCGGACTTTCCCCAACCCATTTACGGCATCGAACTTGGCGGCCCCCAGGTTGGCCGGGGATGCGGCGGCAGGGGCATCATCTCAGGATTTGACGTGCTCGAAAAACTCGGAATCTTCAAGTGGGATATCGACATCATCCTGATGGACTTTCTTGGCGACGTCGTCTGCGGAGGATTTGCCACTCCCCTCGCCCGCTCACTCAGTGAAGAGGTCATTCTGGTCACCAACAACGACCGGCAATCCATCTTTACCGCCAACAACATCTGCCAGGCCAACAACTACTTCAGAACCATCGGCGGACAATCGCGCCTGCTCGGCCTCATCATCAACCGCGATGACGGCAGCGGCGTTGCCGAACGATATGCCGAGGCCGCAGGCATCACGGTACTCATGAAAGTGCCCTACAACGCCGACGCCCGCGACAAAGACGACAGCTTCGACTTCGCCATCCGCCTGCCCGAAATCCGGGAAAAATTTCACAAGCTCGCGCAGGACATTGTTGCCGACCGCATCACCCCCTGCGAAGCCGTCGGCCTCGACTTCATGGGCTTTGTCCGCCTCTTCGGCGAGGTCAGTAATGATGCGCCGCAACCGGCAACCGCTGATGAGCTTTTCGGGAGAAAGGCAAGCGATTCCGGCAATCAAACCGTTGCGGCAAAAAGCTCCCTCGAAAGTGACGACCTGAAAATGGCGCGTTGCATAGAAAAGCTCACCCCGGAACAGCAGGAGGTCTACCGGATGGTGGAGCTGGAAAAGAGAGCTATCGGCGAGATTGCCGAACTGACACAGCGCGAGGAGTCAGCGATTCGGGAGTTGCTTGCAAGTGCGCGGAAAGAGCTGACAAGGCTTTTCTTCGAGAACTAACAGCAACATAACTGCGGAATCAGGGTAGCTATACTTCATGGAATAAACATGTTGCGGTCAGGAGTCGCCATAATGACGCGAGCCGAGATCACAAAAACCGTTACCATACTTTCAGTGATTTCGTACACAATCCGATGCTGTTTGTTTACTCTTCTCGACCAGCAACCCGACAAACTTCCCTTCAATGCTTCTGGTTTACCAGTGCCTGTTTTCGGGTGAAGAGCCAACTCACTGAAAATATGGTCAAGTTTTCGAAGAATCGATTTGTCTCCGATTTTTTGCCAATATCCCGAGCTTCTTCAGAGACGACTACAGAATACTCTCCCATATGTTGTTGGGATCAGTTATTATTGTGACTCTCCCTTCCTTGATCTCTTTTCTGCCACGCTCAATTGCTTCGATGACCTTTGGATTGGCAAAATAGCTGTCCATATCGCTTGCTGTTTTTGCCAGTGATGATTTTGTCTTGTTTTTCTGCTTTAAAAATTCCGCAAAATCCAAGACCTCATGAAGCATTGGTTCCGGAAGCTCTTTAACCGCCTTGTATATTTTCTCTGCTGTTGTCATCAGCTCTCCTTGATCTAAATGCAAAATTCTTTCTGCAATTTAACGAATTTTACTGCCTGGTAGAGAAAAAGAGAACGATACCTGCCGGATTGTTGAGCTGAGCCAATCCACCCACGCTTCATAGATTATCACCGTAGCCATCGTATCAAACTCGCAATACTTTGTCAGGCCGTCTTTTATTGACTCGCGTTCATACTCCGTCAGCTTGCCTTCAAACCACATCCCGCTGCAATTCATGAAAGCCGCAGGCAGCATGCGTGAGCAAAGGCTCTACCCCGCTTTCGCAGGAAACGTGCGGTTCAATGCTAATGAAAATGGTTATCATTCGCGTTCAGTGGCTCTGTATGAAGCAGAAAGAATGGCGTTTTGTCTCATCACACGAAGGTTTTTGTTAGACTGGAAATTCGTGCTACGGGGCAGGGACAAGATTGCGCATTGAAGAAATTCTTTGACAAAGCCAATCCAATGGATTATAATTGAGCATGAATATTACCGTTGTAGAGCTGCCGAAATGCATCCGTAAAGCAGAAGTACTCGCATCATCTATTTTTACCACAACCCATCTATGCCGCGTTTTCTGTTATCGGCGTTCAGTAATAGTGAGCAAGGGAACTTGAGCAAATCAGAACGAAATGATCTGACCGGACTAACAAAACTTTTGGTTCAAAACTACAAGGAAAAAAATGGATAACGTATTTGAGAGTATAAAAAAAGGATTGGAAGAGGCTGTTGATTATTCGCAGGGGAAAAAGGTCACGGTCAGGGTTTTTCATCCCGAACCTGTAAACGTAAAAAGTATCCGGCAGGAAACACGCCTGACGCAGGATGAGTTTGCCGCCGCCTTCGGCATTAATGTCGCCACGCTAAGGCATTGGGAACGGGGTGACCGCAAACCGCACGGCCCGGCACTGGTACTGCTGAATCTTGTTAAAAAAGCTCCTGACACGGTATTGCAGGTGTTGAACAGTTGATGATACAGCGATTGAAAAAGAGGGGCGTGTTGCGGTGGTCGTTCCGCACGGTGTGCTGTTCAGGGGCGCTGCCGAGGGGCGTATTCGTCAGAAAGTGATCGAAGAAAACCTGCTTGATGCAGTAATCGGGCTGCCGGGCAATCTCTTTCCAACCGCCAACATTCCGGTTGCCATACTGGTGTTTTGACCGCTCCAGGGAAAAAAGCGGACACAGGGAGTCATGCAGGGAGATACTCTTTGTTGATGCCAGTCGGGAGTTTGTGTCGGGCAAGAATCAGAATACCCTTTCCGAAGAACAGGTCGAAAAATATGCCCATATTGCCAGCTTTACCGAGATACTGGAAAATGATTTCAACCTCAATATCCCCCGCTATGTGGATACCTTTGAAGAGGAAGAGGAGATTGATATTGATGCCATTCAGGCAGAAATTGACAAGCTGGAACAAGAGCTGGCAGAGGTGCGCCTGAAGATGGCCGAAAAACTCAAGGAGATTCAGCGATGACTGTAGCGGTTAAGGCAAAAGGGATCGAATTTAACCAGTTTAGTTTTAATTCCCCCGAATTCGAGGGAATTAAAAACGAAGCAGGCTTAAATCGTTTTGCGTTATCAGTCAAGCAGTGGGTAGAAAAAACAGGTTCCATTGGTATCGTTGCCAAAGCAGGTTATCCGTTATCCGTTCTCTATAGTCAACTGTTAATTTTAAAAAGAGATGCAGCCATGAGCAGCAAGGAAATAGAAAAAAGACATTACAAGACTTTTGAGGAGATTAAGCAGACTGGTAGAAATGGCTCAGACTATTGGATGGCTCGGCAACTGGCCAAGATTCTCGATTATGCGGAATTTCGCAATTTTTTACCGGTTATTGAGAAAGCTAAAAGGGCTTGTCAAAATAGCGGGCAACCGGTTGAAAACCATTTCGTGGAGATGCACGAGATGGTTCCGATTGGATCGGGTGCTGAGCGCAAAATGGAATCCTATGCGTTTTCCCGTTATGCCTGTTATCTGATTGTGCAGAATAGCGATCCTTCCAAGCCTGTTATCGCCAACGGTCAGACCTATTTCGCTATCCAGACGCGCCGGCAAGAGTTGGCTGACGATGAGGCTTTCAAGCGACTCAAGGAGGAGGAAAAACGCCTGTTTCTTCGTAACGAAATGCGCGAGCACAACAAACAATTGGTGGAAACTGCTCAACAGGCGGGGGTGGAAACCACTCTTGATTTTGCCATTTTTCAGAATCACGGTTACCAGGGACTTTATGGCGGACTGGATGCCAAGGGCATTCATCAACGCAAAGGTCTGAAAAAAAGTCAGCATATCCTCGATAATATGGGCAGCACAGAGTTGGCAGCCAATCTCTTTCGTGCTACGCAGACAGATGAAAAACTCCGCAGGGAAAATGTTCAGGGAAAGACCATGGCCAACAAGACTCATTTTGATGTCGGTAAAAAAGTACGCCAGACCATCAAGGAACTGGGCGGTACCATGCCCGAAGATTTACCGAAACCTGAAGAGGATCTGAAAAAACTGGAGCGACGGGCGCAATCCCCGGAGAAAAAGCTGGGTGGAGGCATGAATGAACTGGAATAGAGAGGAATCAAGAACGGATAATGTTCAGCTTGGAGGTGTGGCGATGAACATTCCGAATGATTGGAAGGTTAAACGCCTTGAGAAATTAGTGCCATTCAGGTTGCACAAACTATCGCAAGAAACCAGCAGTCAGATACAAAGATTCATGGATAGAACGGCCAGATCAGGGCTGGAACCAGCTATGGAAACGATCAATGCCCACCAAAGGATAAAAAATAGACTTAAACGATTATGGCAAAAAAACTGGTGAATATGGCGATTGCCTATGATTTCGATGGCACGTTGGCACCGGGTAACATGCAGGAGTATGATTTTATTCCAAAACTTCGCATGAAATCAAAGGGTTTCTGGGATGAGGTATCGTGCTATGCTCGGGAACAGAATGCTGATCAGATTCTGGCTTATATGTATCTGATGCTGAAAAAAGCTGAAAGTGCAGAGGTTCAGGTAAGAAAGAGTGATTTTCACAAATACGGTGAGCAGATACAACTTTTTCTCGGGGTGGCTGAATGGTTTCAGCGTATAAATGAGTATGGCAGGGCGAAAAATATCCGGGTCGAACACTACATCGTCTCGTCAGGTCTCAGGGAAATGGTTGAGGGAACCTCCATAGTCAAAGAGTTTAAGGCGATTTACGCTTCAGGTTTTATGTACGATCATCACGGTGTCGCACGCTGGCCAGCCCTTGCCATCAACTACACCACAAAAACTCAGTACCTTTTCCGGATCAACAAGGGCAGTCTGGAGGTGTATGATAACAGCGTCATCAACAGATATGTCTTGCCCGAAGAACGGCCAGTGCCCTTTGAAAACATGATTTTCATCGGAGACGGAGAAACCGATATTCCTTGTATGAGGCTAGTCAAGGAGCAGGGCGGACATTCGATCTCTGTGTATAATTCAAATAAAAATGGAGCTAAAAAAGCCGCAGAGCAATTGCTTTTTGACAAAAGGGTGACGCTCATTGCTCCTGCTGATTACCGTGAAGGCAAGATAATCGATCTGGCGGTGAAGGCGATGGTTGACAAGGTTGAAGCTCGATCGAAGATTTTTGGATTGATATAAACACGATTCTCATGCCTGATTTCAATATACTCGACAAGCTGAAACAAAGGCTTGACTCCTACCGGCCGCTGCCGCCGGAGATTGTTGCCAATCTTCACGAAGATCTTGTTCTGCGCTGGACGTACAACTCGAATGCTATCGAAGGCAATACCCTGACGCTCAAGGAGACGAAAGTTGCCCTTGAGGGAATAACGGTTGGTGGTAAAACCATCCGGGAGCATTTCGAGGCGATCAATCACCGGGAAGCCATCTATTATGTTGAAGCGATGGTTCAACCGCATGAGCCGCTCACGGAATGGAAGATCAAGTCGATCCATCAGTTGATCCTGAAGAATATCGATGATGCTCATGCTGGTGTGTACCGGAAAACCAATGTGATCATTGCCGGTGCCGATCACGTCCCGCCAGACGCCCTGCATGTTGAAAGCGAAATGCAAGGGTTCATCAACTGGTACAAAGAACAAGCGCCTTCGCTTCATCCAGTTGAACGAGCGGCAAGGGTTCATGCCGATTTTGTAAAAATCCATCCCTTCACTGATGGCAATGGCCGAACATCTCGCCTCTTGATGAACCTTGAGCTGATGAAGGACGGGTATCCGCCAGTGGTTCTTCCGGTAGAAAAGCGACTGGAGTACTACGAGGCTCTGGATGCCGCCCATACGAAGCAGGATTACGAGCCATTTCTGGCTCTGATCGCCGAGGTTGTCGAGGCAGGATTCAAACCATACTGGCACGCTTTGGGAGTACATCAATGACCAACTCCGACCTGCTTATCTACCAGGCCCCTGATGGTAGAATAAAAATAGATGTACGGCTTGATGATGAAACGGTCTGGCTGACACAGGCGCATCTATGTGAACTCTTTCAGAAGTCAAAAGCAACCATCAGCGAGCATATCAAGCATATCTTTGAAGAGGGTGAGTTGAACGAAGAGTCAGTTGTTCGGAATTTCCGAACAACTGCGACAGATGAGAAAAGCTATGATGTTCGATATTACAATCTGGACGTGATTATCTCGGTTGGCTACCGTGTCAAATCGCAGCAGGGCACGCGGTTCCGGATATGGGCGACGCAGCGGCTCAAGGAGTATATCGTAAAAGGTTTTTTGCTGAATGATGAGCGGTTCAAGAGTGGCAGTTCGATGAACTATTTTACGGAACTGCAGGAACGCATCCGCGAGATCCGGTTGTCGGAACATTTCTTTTACCAGAAGATCAAAGATATCTACACCACCAGCATCGATTATGATCCCGGAGCTGAAAGCACCATAGCCTTTTTCAAGGTGGTGCAGAATAAGTTACTCTGGGCAATCAGTACACAGACAGCAGCGGAACTGGTTTATCACCGTGCTGATGCTTCACTGCCACTGATGGGAATGCAATCTTTTGACAAAACGGGCGTACCTCTCCGCAAGGGCGATGTGAGTATCGCAAAAAATTATCTCAATGAAGGTGAAATCAAGTTGCTTGGCCTGCTGGTGGAGCAATACCTTGCTTTTGCGGAAGTGATGGCGCAGCAGCGAACGCCGATGTACATGAGGGATTGGATTCAGCGCCTCGATTCGATTATTCAGCTCAATCACATACTCAATAAATAACGCTTTTTTTGATCACCCTGTCACTGATCACCCATTTTTCTAACTCTTTCAATCTCTGCTTTCTTTTCAATATCCTCACGGATGGCTTCGTAGGATTTTTTTGTCAGAGAAACAAGGGCAATGGCTTCTGCATGCTGTTCAAACATATCTATGCCGTTTTCCAGCATATTCTTGATCAGGTTTTTTGATGGATCGGTGTCACTGACATCAATAATCTGACGGTAGCGTATGGTTCCATCGTCGTCAACGGCTATGCGTCCCCCATAAAGGTAATTGTTGTTGAAATAATTGAAGAGCATACAGGCATCAACATACTTTCCTTCATTCACCTTGAAGGGCGGGTAAAGAGTAAGCATGAGCCATTGCGACTTTTCAATGGTGTCGATAAAGAGCCGATATGTCTGGTTTTCTATGGTGATCCTGACTTCGGTAATGACCCGTAAGCCGGCATCACCCTCAAACCGTTCCTCGGTCTCAATCCCGTCTACCCAGCCAAGATCGGCGAGAAACTCTTCAACAAGTGTTGCAAGACGCATAACTCCTCCGTGACAGTTGATTGACAATAATAGCGGCAGACTACCTTATCCATTTTGCCCACTCATGCTGAAACGCCACCGGAACGCCCTCTTTCTGGCAGACGCGGATGGTGTGGCCGGTGCCGCCACTCATTGGGTAGCAGGGATCAACATAAAAGAGCGCAGCCGTAACTTTCGGGAACTCTTCTGAAAAGCCGACAACCTTCATGGTGTCACGGAGCAGATAGTCGGCCTTGGCGGCAAGAGAGCCTGTTTTGCCAGACAGCCCCATCAATGTGGAGTATTTCGGGGAGGAAAAGATTGTTTTGGCAACGATTTGCTCTTTTTGACCAAGCGTAAGCGCGTCGGGGTATTGGTAAGTGGCGCCCTCAAATCGGGCATTTTTTCGATGGTTCCCATAGGGAGCAACCACCTGCAGCCGGGCTGGATCAACGTCGGCAACACCTTTTGAGAATGCCTCGTCTGAGCCGGTCGCATTGCCTGAGCGGAAGCGTGCTTGGGGAAATGTTGCAGCAAGAAACCGTGCTGCAGCAGAGGCCTGCTCATACGCATCAGCAGGAATCGAGCGGCGCCCTTCAAGAAGTATGACCGGGTTATCAACGGCATTAATCAGAGCAGCAAGCGTTTCAAAAGGAAGGCTGGTGTCATCCATATTTTTTGCCTCCGTAGAGCTATAATTTTTGATTGTTACCTGTGCAGCATGACGAGCATAGGGATCTTCATCAAGCTCGCCTCGTTTCTTAAGCCATTCCAGAATGCCGGGTAAATCCGGAAACCGCAGTGCTATTTCCTCGAATACAGCAGCCCGGACTCCAGGATCTTCATCAAGCTCGCCTCGTTCCTTTAGCCATTCCAGAACGCCGGGTAAATCCGGAAACCGCAGTGCTATTTCCTCGAATGCAGCAGTCCGGACTCCAGGATCTTCATCAAGCTGGCCCCGCTGCTGCAGCCACTGCAGTGTACCCGGAACGGTGAACCATCCTCGTGCAATCTCATGCAGGGCTGTCTGCCGGATAATCTCACTCGAAGCGTTCTCCGCCCGTTCTTTGAGCCACACAAAGGTATCTGGCTCGTGCATTCGTTCACGGGCGAATCGTAACAGATACGCCTGCCTCAACTCATAGACTACTGATTCCTCGGTATCAAACTGCAGTTCTCCATTATGGAAAGATTTAAAGAGATCCGCTCCCGCTCTTTTTTCAAGTATTCCGGCAACTTCTTCATCTCTGCTCTGCTCGGTATCCGCAATCATCCGAATCATTGCCTGTGTCATATCCGACCGGTCATTGCGGTAAATGATCGCAAGTTTTATGGCCTCGTTTTGTTCAACATGGAACCGTTGCTTGATAAACGCCTCTATCTGCGGGTCATTATTGCTCTCGGTCAACAGGTTATCAAGGGCTTCAAGCCTGACAAGCACGTTTCTGTCATCCTGTGCCAACTGCATGAAGAGTGCAACTCTTTCGGGTGCTTTTTTCCATTGTTGCACCATGTCATGAATCCTGGTAATCCTTTCTACCGCAGAGCAACTGGCTTCCGGTTGTTGTTGATTATTGCCTTCTACCATATTTACCATCCTTTTCTTCTTATGATAAGCGCAAGGGTTAGACAAAGGCTGTCATACCGGAAAAAGTTTCTTTATTTTTTTCGTGATATTTACCGTTCACTCATACAGAAAAGCTGATGCCATGAACCCTTTACCTGGTACTCCTGATATTTTAAAAATGTGGCTCGCTGTTTTGTGTGAGTTAAAACACCAGAGGAAGAACGTGCCAATCCGGCGCATTTTCTTGCTCATGTCATGACACTTGGCAGGCCTGAAGATTCAAAGATGTTGCAAGGCATCTTGGTACAGGATGAATTCCGGGAGGTTTTGGAACGTAATAAAAATGGAGTCGCTGGCTACAGGAAAAAGAACAACTGGATATGGAACGGGGCAACGCGAACTCCGTTTGCTACGGATATGGAATGAACGGCATTGAAATAAACAACACGTTATCGATTTATTCAGTGTGATGGATTGGCTGATGCAACTGCCCGAATAGCTAAACAGGCGGCTCTCCGCATAATTTAGTGGAATGATGGGATAAAATTGTAGACTGCAGTATTTCAATCCTAACCACCAAGATGCAAAAACTAACCGAGCATTACCAGCAATTACTGGGATTTCCTGCCATCTGGGAGGTCGATGATGTCAACCTTTCCGTTTCTGGTCTGAAGATAGAAGTTCACCTCCGTTTTGTAGGCGATGAAGTAATATGCCCTCAATGTGGGGTGCGCGGGAAAGCCTATGACAAGGCCCCTGAACAACGTTGGCGGCATCTTGATACCATGCAGTTTGAAACCATCATCATAGCACGCATTCCCCGTTGTCAGTGCGAAACGTGTGGTGTGAAGACCATAGCAGTCCCTTGGGCGGCCCCCCATTCCCGTTTTACCCTCATGTTTGAAGGTTTTGCCGTTGCTCTGCTCCAGCACTGTTCCAGTGTACAAGCGGCCTCAAATATACTCAAGCTTGATTGGCATGCTGTGGATCAGATTATGAAACGTGCTGTAGAGCGAGGACTTCTACGCCGTGAGCCCGATGATGTAGTGCATGTAGGTATGGACGAAAAAAGCTTCAGGTCGGGCCAGAAATACATCACCATACTCAATGATCTTGATAAAAGCCGAGTACTTGATGTCATTGAGGATCGGACACTGACAGCAACGAAAAAGCTGTTAGGAACCCTTTCAAAACAACAACGAAAGGCAGTTAAGTCGGTATCGCTGGATATGTGGCAAGCCTTTGCAACAGCTACACATAAGCTCCTTCCTGCGGCTGATATTGTTCACGACCGGTTTCACATCAGCAAATATCTTAATGACGCAGTTAACAAGGTTCGGCATCAGGAATCACAGGAACTGAAGAAAGATGGGGATACAAGGTTGGTTGGCTCGAAATACACCTGGCTTCGAAATCCCGAAAAGATGACCAAGAGCCAAAAAACACGGTTTAACGAGTTGATAGCATGCGAATTTAAGACCGGTGTGGCTTGGGTGTTGAAGAATATCTTTCGTGATTTCTGGAACTGCTCATCAGGACTGAGGGGCGAGATATTTTTCGCGTACTGGTGTGAGTTAGTCGACAAGACAAAACTGAAGCCACTGATAAAAGTGAAAGATATGATGGAACGTCATAAAGGGAACATTCTCAATTACTTCAAACATCAAGTCAGCAACGCTATATCGGAAGGAATAAACAGCAAAATCCAGTTAATAAAAGCAACTGCTCGAGGGTTTCGAGGCTTCGAAAGCTATCGAACAAGGATCCTCTTTTACTGTGGGAAACTGGATATGAAAATCTGAGGGTGCCGTAAAATGAAATTTCTTTTCCATTAAAATGCGCGAAGAGCCGAAACGGCTATCCAGCACGTCCGATCAATGCCGGGCGTGGGTCGTGGCTCGTTATGCAATTTTTTGGTAAGTCGCAATTCCTCATTGATCATTCACCGCAGATCCCTGGGCTCCAGCATTTCTGTTTCCCCTAATTAATTGCTCTATCTTGCCAACACGTTATCGCGGAAGAGGTGCTGCACTTTCGCAGGAACACTCACTCTCTTTTTTAATAAGCATTTTAGGCCCTGGATTTAATCGAATCCGATGTGACTCGCACTCTCTTTTTTTCAATGCCTCGACAATTCGATTGAGATCGTTCCCATACCGTGCAGCATGCTCTTTTCGATAACGACGAACCTCTTCAACAATAGGATCATTAATCATCCTGCATTCCTCCTAACTCTTCAGGTGAACATAATTGCGGACATGCATACCCGGCAGATTCAATAAGCCGAGTAATGGCCGCCTTTTTTTCAGCATTGTTTATATGCTTGAAATTCCATGTTAAAAGAAAATCCGCACCTTGTGCTACGGCAATTCCTATGTGCAAAGCGTCTTCTTCGCTTCCTTTCGGTACTGCTTTTTCAGCCAAAAGCAAATCAGCTATCCTGACTGCCTCATCTGAGATTAAAAAGCTCTGGATTTCAGTAACTTTATCAAGCCGTTGCTGTGCGGCTGATGAATCACCTCTGCTGATCTCCTCTTCCACAAGAACGGAAATCCGCAGATCAAATCTGTGTCGCTGATTTTACCACCAATCAAGCGTAACAGACTGTCTTCCTGCTATTATGACATCCCGATTTGGTCGCGATGTTAAATAACTGATTACTGACGATTCCACATATACTGTCGGTTTCATCTAAAGCGATGCTTTTTGCTGATTTGCCTACCCTGATGAGCTTCCTCTTGACTACAATTGCTTACGTAACAAAGGTAAATAATGGTGAGTAGACCGGAGGAATTTCACCTCCAGCCCCTCGCAGATCCGGACAGGAACGTCCCCGCTCATCCGGCTCCCATCATCTAGCCATCGAGGTATACCCCGCTTTCCAATGCGCAAATAAGTTTGGATTCTCTTCCGCCAGAAGTCGCAGTTTTCTGCTTGCTCTGGTTTTGTGCCCACTCAATTGCTTGTACTTTCTCATCATCCAGTGTGCCAAGTAATAGTTCATGTGTTGCCAAACCGGAGCCATTGCTGAACCGTAAAATCGCGTGTAGTAGTTCTTCCATCCCCTCAGTATCGGGTTGAACTGTGCTGATAAATCCGCAAGTTCCAAGCTGTTTTTGAGCTGTAGCTTCCACCTTCTGATCGTCTGCCGCATGTGTCGCAGTGCATCCCGGCTTACTCCCGGCAGAAACCCAATAAAGTAAGTTCCATCTTTCTTCTTGGCTTCCCGTGAACAGAAGGTAAAACCAAGAAATGTAAACTGATTTACTGGATGCTCGTCCTTGCGATTGCTATCCCTGCAATACACTATTTGCGTCTTATCAGGGTGTAACTCTAATCCGCACTCACGAAAACGCTCACCAATCTTTCGCTTTACCAGCTCTGCCTGTATCTTGCTTTTACAGTGAAGAACGCCATCATCGGAGTACCGACAAAACGGCACACCGGGTAGATTTTCGCTCACCCACCGGTCAAACGCATAGTGCAGAAACAGGTTCGCCAACAGTGGACTCACCACTCCCCCTTGGGGCGTTCCTTTTGTCCGTTCTATCAGCTCACCTTCCGGGGTCTCCATCGGTGCCTTTAGCCACCGCTCTACGTAAAGAAAAACCCAAGGAGTTTGGCAATGTTTCCGAAGAGCGCGCATTAACAACTCATGATCGATGTTATCAAACAGCCCCTTGATGTCGAATTCTACAACCCAATCATATTCCCAATTTCTCTTCCTCACTACAGCTATAGCGTCATGAGCTGAACGCCCCGGACGATAACCATACGAATCTTCATGAAAAACTGGTTCCAATATGGGCTCAAGCACCATTTTTACAACGCTTTGAGCTACCCTGTCCGCCACGGTTGGAACACCAAGCATACGCACTCCTCCAGATTTCTTCGGAATGCCCACACCCCTTACCGGCGGCGGAAAATAACTGCCGGAACTGAGCCTGTTCCATACCTTGTACAGGTTGTCTTTCAGTTTTGTTTCAAATGCCTGTAACGATTCTCGGTCTACACCGGCTGCACCTCCATTAGATTTCACTTGTTGATACGCTTTCAAGACAAGTTCTTTGGAAATTTCATATGGCTTTGTCATACCGAAAAGCTCCTTCTGTTTGCACAGTTGACATGACTGTATGACCAGATGACGCGACCCCTTTGCTCCAGCCTCATTACAAGGCTTTCATTGCTCGTACGAGTCGCTCCGTCCCTTGATGGCGCATTGGTATTATCGGCCTCGCTTTTTACACTTGCGCCTTTCCCTTTGCATCGCCAACGAAGGTTCCTGTAGTTCAATACAAGAGCCCGAACCAGGATCACGCTGCCTTTATGCCGGACACCGCTTGGCCAGTAAACAGGTTTCCGCCAAACTTTTCCTGAATTAACTACTCCCTTCAGTTTTGATGTCATCTTAATCTTTTCGACACGTTCACGGCAGTTTGTTTGTACTCGTCTTCCTTGGCTCACACCTGACATCTTTACGATGCCTTTTCCGTAACGCTCACGACAAGGGCTTTTGACTAATGCCGCTTACGGTGGTTTGCACCCTGCTCCTGCAAGCCGAATGCGAGGGGACTTCCCTCATCTCTTATAATGCTTGGCTACAGCGCACAATAATCAAAGACTGAAAAAACGGCACGGAACACTTCGCAGAAAGAGATGCAAACTCTACAAAATTGAGCCCGATGACCCACCGGTAGCTGTTGGCGTCACTTCCTCGGACTGCTTGCGGATTTGTCGTTAATCACCAAGGAGGATGTGCTGAGCCGTCTCCTGCAGGATGTATCGCGCTTCCTCAGCCGAAAAAAAGGGTGGATTTAAACCGGATATCTGAAAATAACTGATTATTAAGGAGCCCTATGACAGCTTTTGTCTGACCATCGAGTGTATCATGAAGTAATGACTGCGCCAGTTGGACAACATCAGGTCGTCGCTCCATTCCGCAGGGAGATCAGTTTCAGCAAAGTTCAGCGTAACAAAGCTACAGATGAATACAATCGACAAGTTTCTCAGTGAATGCGTCTTTTATCCTTGCTCATCACTGCACGGAGTACCGGTTAAGTTTTTGGGCAAAAGATTTCAGCGATTCTTTTATGCGGACTATTCCGTAGATCGCAGGCAGTTTGACACGTCCCTTAACGAGCAGGGATTCAAAGGCTATGAGCTTGATTCGGTAGAGGAATTAAGTCCCAAGAAAGTGTTCGAAATGACTTGGAAAGATATGGCACAAAGGCATGACAACACCATTTCACGAATTCATTTTGAATGGACTGATCCCTTTGTGGTTCTCTGTCGGTTCAAACGCATGGATGGTTTTTTCGGTGATCATGGGCCCGAGACGTTTGAGTTCATGTTTGCCTGCTGCGAAGCAATCGCCGCATTTATTTCGGCGTTTTCCCGAAGAAATATTGCCCCGAAATGTCTGGTACATGTCCGCTCCGGAATTGGGTTCGGAGGCAATTATCGTGATTATCCAAAGGAGCTGAAACGTGTTCTTCTCCAAAACAAGGGCGGACTCCCTGCCTTTATGTTTTATGACAGTATGGGAAGCAATGGTGAATGTGGTGATTACCTGGATTTGGTAAAGAAATATCAGCTTGTTGAACGATGGGGTTACCCGGATGGCGGCCATTTGACTCTCGCGAAATTGATTGTTGCTGAAAGGAAATAACGCACTTTTGATGATGGAATTGCTTCTTTTCACTCTGGAGCAAGCACTGCTTTTTTAGAATCAGGCAGATCAATACAAACAATGTTAACGACAATAATCATAATACAATAGATACAAATCGCTATCAGATAATCAAATAAAGAAGAGGTGTGCTATGACAGCAACAGAACAATCTTCCCCGAACGATAAGCTTTGGTTTTATGAGAGCGGTGGAGAACGTAAAGGTGGGGTTTCTGAGGACGAAATCATAAACATCATTAAAAGCGGAACCTTGTCTCAAGGATCGGTGGTCTGGAAAAAGGGATTCGCAGACTGGATGAAAATTGAAAATACTGAATTGCGGTCGCACCTTGATGAGAGTATGCCTCCGCCCCTAACCGGGGAGTATGTAAAAAACACGGTTATTTGGGTTCTTGCGTTCGGCCCGATACTTGGATATATGTTGGAGTACTTTGTTGCTGGCTCGGTGTATTCTGACTCACAGTACCATTCGTATCTGGTGGAAAGAGCCGTTTCCAAAGGAGAGTTTTGGTATATCACGCTTATTTTGAACATAGCTCTGGCTACCTGGGATGAGATGCAACTCAAAAAGGCAGGGACGAACACGAATAGGTTTCATGGCTGGGTATGGCTCGTTCCGGTATATCTCTATCAACGAGCAAAAGCCCTCAAACACAATCAGGCGTATTTTATCGTATGGATTGTTTGCTTTGTATTGATTTTGGCTGGAACATAATGAGCAGTGCGAGTTTTAGCGATGCGCTTGATGCTGAAAATTGCGTGGGTCAATACGATACTGCAAGATATTATGTTTATGGAAGCATCGCAAACATGATTATGTATATATTTATCTGCAGGGCGTCTTCCATTATCGATTGAGTTGTTGTTGAGAGTTTATACTTTTATTTAATATCTAAAGCCAATATGAAAAGCATAAAATCTAAACCTATTCGGCTAACTGCTGGATTATGCGGCGTGGCTGGAGAATATTTTGTTGCTGCAGAATTATCCCGAAGGGGATATGTTGCATCAATAACTCTTCGTAATACAAGAGGCATTGATATTATAGCTTCCAATGCTGATGCAACAAAAAGCGTTGGAATTCAGGTAAAAACAAGTCAAGGTAATCGCAAGGACTGGATACTCAATCAAAAAATAGAAAATGACATGGCAAGCAATCTATTTTTTGTGTTTGTGAGCATTGACGGTCTATGTGCTCCTGAGTATTATATCGCACCTCGTAAGGAAGTCGCGCAATATGCAAAGGGAAACCACTCGCACTGGCTTAATACACCAGGTAGAAATGGACAGCAACATCAAGATACGCCAATGAGAAAGTTTGCTGACCCGAACAACAAATACTTTGACCGCTGGGATCTTTTAGGGTTATGACCTATCGACGCTTCTATTACAAAAAAACGTCTGCTTTTCCTGAATTAGGCAGATCAATCTAAAAAATGTTATCGGCCATAGAACAAGAGCATGCCAATGAGCAATCTAATAGACGCACTTAAAAAAATAGCAAAAGAATCACCACTAAATCAATATGAGTGGGGATTTCCAACTGATTGTCCGATTGATATTCCAGCAGAATACAAGGACAGCTATTTACAAAACATTTATCTTAAAGACAATTTTCGCGAGAAAATCCTTGGCGACGACAGTTTAGATAGCCACTATTGGGCAATCCAAAACTGGGGTGGCATTGGGTCATTCAGAAGAAATGAAAGAAACGACCTTCGAATTAAAAAGTTTCTGGATGAACTAAACAAGGGAACGCTAACCAGAAACTCCTTTGAATGTATCTCGTCTCTATCCAAGGTTGCTTCATTTATAAACCCTGATGAATATGCGATTTATGACTCGCGCGCCATCTACACCCTTAACTGGTTGCTTTTCAATCACTCAGAATCATCCAAACTGTTTCGGCAACCTATAGGGCGTAGCGCCAATTTGTCAAAATATGATATGGAAACAATATTCAACCTCACAAAACGTGAGTTCAATTTTTTATCTCACAAGGAAGCCTTTCATAGCTACTGTGGACTTGTAAAGCATTTTGCGTGCGAGATCTATGGTCCGGGCAGCAAACCTTATTTAGCTGAAATGTTACTTTTTATGGTCGCGCCAACAAGAATCATCAAGGAGATCGAAGATACAGTTTCGCTAACAATCACAAAAACGCATAACGCGACAACCCACAAGGAAGCTGTGCAATAAAATCGTGAAGCACCGGTAACGACGAAGTCAAACTACAATATTGTTACAATGATTATTGTGCAACTTGTCTCTGCCTCCTCAAAGCAAACTTCCCCTCACCACCTCCCCGCCTGCCTCAGCGCCTTGATGCCTGGAGCTTTGATCGACCTTGTTTTTATGGTTTAAAGCAGTTGACGGGCAAGTTCGAGAACGTCAATTGGCCACAGGCATTCCGGACGGGGACAATGCACATTGGGATTCGTGAATTTAGGTCGACAATTCTGCAGCGTCATGATCCATGTTTCCGGAATGGATGTGCGACCATGTACTGCGCCAAGGAGTGCGCCTGCAATTGCCGCGTTGGTATCGGTATCACCTCCCTGCATGATGGTGTTGACCACCCCCTCTTCAACGCTTGAGACATGAAGCAGTTGGTAGAGTGCATTCTGGAACGCGATAAGAACCCAACCCTGCAGAGTGACGTAATCAGCAGGCTTTTTGTCGGCAGCACGGTGAATAGCATCACTCAGTTTTTGTTCAATATCCATTTTCTGCATCCATGAGAGCATTGCAGCATAAAGCTCCTCTGGCTTTGATCCGGTACGGATAGCGTGAGCGATTGCCATTGCAAAAATCGCATTTGCCTGCACGCAGAGACGATGGGAATGGGTTAAGGCGTTTGCCTCGCTTGTAAAACTCCGCTTTCCATGAAAGGCCTGATAAATAGTATTCCCCATGTCAAATGGCTCAGAATCAACCCACCACTGATACTCTTTGCGTACAGCTTCAGCATCATAGCGGCCTCTTTTTACAAGGGAACGGGCAAGGAGTAGCGCCATTTCGGAATCATCGGTATGTTGACCGGCAAGGGTGTTGAACGTTCCGCCATCGGCCATTACCCTGACTCCATCGGGATAGTGACGAAGAATCTCACCGGGCGACTGAAACTCCACCAAACTCCCTAAAGCATCGCCAGCAAGTTGACCAAGCATACACCCTTCTGCTCGATCGATGATCGCTCCATCATCTCTGTTCATGGTTTATCATTGTTCGTTGTTAATCTTTCAAGAGTCAGGCGGGTGTTATATTATTCCCCTCCCTTTCTTCTTATGATAAGCATGAGGGTGAGACAAAAGCTGTCATACGGGTAAAAGTTTCTCTACTTTTTGTGATATTTACCGTTCACTCATACAGAAAAGCTGATACCATGAAGCAATCGAGACCGCCGCTGGTTCGGATTCAGTATATCGACCAGCAACTTCGCGAACAGACCTGGCCGAACTGCACCAGGCTTGCCCGCTATTTCGAGGTTTCAACCAAAAGCATTCAGCGAGATATCGATTACATGCGCGACCTGCTTCATGCGCCGATTGAGTTCGACAGCAAAAAAAACGGTTTCCATTACTCGAAAAAGGATTGGAGCTTTCTGCCCTCAACCATTCTTGACCGTCAGGAGGCTGAGGCGTTGATTGTTACCAGAAAGGTGCTATCGCAATATCAGGGCACTCCCTACTATGAGGAGGTGAACCGGGCGCTTGACAAGGTGCTGCAGTATCTGCCGGGAACCTTGTCGGCCAGTCAGGTTTCCGAAATCTATTCCTTTGAATCGTTTTCACTGGCATCAATTGACAACCGGGTTTTTGCCGTCATTGAAGATGCGATCCGCAACAAGTTGAAGCTCAATCTTGCCTACCGGGCGTTCTGGAACAGCAAGGAAACGGAGCGGGTTGTGCATCCCTATCGTTTGCATTTTTCTCACACAAAGGAAAACTGGTCGCTGTTTGGATATTGTGAACTGAGGCAGGAGATCCGCTCTTTTGTTGTCAGCCGCATCAGGGAGGTATCGCTGACTATAGAGCATTTCACCATTCCTGCATCATTTTCCATTGACCGCTATATCGAGGAGAGCTTCGAGCAAATTCATGAGGAGCGCATTCATGATGTGGCCATCCGGTTCACCGCCTACCAGGCGCAATGGATCAGCGAGCACCGCTGGCATGCAACCCAGCAGATCGAAGAGCATGAGGAGGGATCGGTTGTTCTGAAGATGCGGGTCGGCGCTCTCGATGCCCTGATGCACTGGGTTATGCGTTATGGAAAAGAGGCCGAGGTGCTGGAACCGGCAGAACTGCGGGAGATGATCAGGGAGGAGCTGAGGTGCACACAAAAGATCTATGAGAATCCCCATTGACTATCTGATAAAAAGGGAGATTGACAGGTGGTGCAGCAGGAACCGGTGAAGCTCCCATCGATGGTTTGGAATAACCCATATTGTCCATCTGCGCTGTTATCGCACTGAAGGATATTTCCTGATATCAGTCCAATTCGGCTGAGACCTGCCATAGTATTGTGGTGATGGCAAAAAACCATCACCACCATTGATTCGGAACGTTGATCGGATTTCAGTTCAGCCGATTTCAATGAACTTGCTGCCCGGGACGTTGCAGATGGGGCAGGTGTCCGGGATGCTGTTCTCGACGGTGTTGCCGCAAACCGGACAGATGTAGATCTTTGCTGCGGGCAGGTCTTTGCCGCCGTTTACGGCTTCAAGTGCTTTTGAGTAGAGCCCGTGATGAATCTCTTCTACAGCCAATGCATTCTTGATGGAAAATTCGGCCGGTTTGTTGCCTTCCTGCTGTGCTTCAGCGAGATAGTTGGGGTACATTTCGGTGAATTCAAATTCTTCGCCCTCGATGGCCTCCTGAAGATTTTCAGCGGTGCTCTTTATTCCCCCTATTACACGAAGGTGCGCAAGGGCGTGAACGGTTTCCGCTTCAGCCGCAGCGCGAAAAAGCTTTGCTACCTGGGGCATTCCCTCTTCTTCCGCTTTTTTGGCAAAGGCAAGATATTTGCGGTTTGCCTGACTCTCTCCTGCAAAAGCGTTCTGCAGATTCTCATTTGTTGCCATGGTGTGTTTCTCCTTATGTGTTCTTATGCCTCTCCATGTTGTGTCGGGAGAGTCGTGTTGATCAGACGTGCTCGATAGGGGTATGATTGGAAATTTCGGAATTGGTGGTACATAAATCGGTTGGCGAGAGGTGGTGAACATTATCGTTACCGGTCAGACGGGCAAAGTCACGGAGCTCTTCGGTAACGGCTTTGAAAAAGTTTGCGACACGGATGGCGGATTTATCGACATCCATACGGGCTCGAAGTACCGGATCCTGCGTGGCAATGCCGACGGGACATTTATCGGTATTGCAGATGCGGTACTGCTGACATCCTGCCGCCATCATGGCCGCAGTCCCGACAGCTATGGCATCGGCCCCCATTGCCAGCGCCTTGGCGAAGTCTGAAGAGAGACGCAAGCCACCGGTAATAATGAGAGAAACACTGTCAGCCCCTCTCGAATCGAGTATTTTTCTTGCTCTTGCCAGCGCGAAGATGGTTGGCACGGAGGCGGCATTTTTGACAACCTTGGGAGAAGCGCCGGTTCCACCTGCACGACCATCGATAGTGATGAAATCAACCCCCGCAAAGAGAGCGATATCGATATCTTCTTCGATATGGCCAGCCGCAAGCTTGATGCCAATCGGTTTTCCCCCGGTTTTCAGGCGCAAATGGCTGACCGTATCTCTCAAGTCTTCTTTTGTGCGAATATCCGGGAAGTGAGACGGGCTGATGATATCCTGTCCTTCCCGAAATCCGCGGATGGCAGCGATTTCACAGGTGACCTTGCTCCCCGGAAGATGACCGCCCATTCCCGGTTTTGCGGATTGTCCGATTTTGATTTCCACGGCATCAACCAGCTTCAGGTTCTCATCGGTTACACTGTATTTGTTGGGAACGTATTCAAAAATATAACGGTAGGAGGCTGCAAGTGATTCGGGCAGAATACCCCCTTCACCTGAACACATGGCTGTTTTTGCCTGCGCACTGCCCTTGGCAAGAGCGAGCTTTGCTTCTCTCGACAACGCTCCAAAGGACATATGGGAGACAAAAATCGGTGTTTCAAGGACAAGGGGAAAAGCTGCAGCGGGACCAATCACTGTTTGTGTGACAACCAGCTGTGTTTTGTTGAGCGGCAGTTTTGCAAGCTGTGCACCTTTCATGAGGATTTCGTCCCAGGAGAAGGAGGGAAGGCGCGAACGCATAGGTTCGATTACCGATTTTCCCGTCATGGCAAGATGGTGGATATCGGCCATGTTGGTTTCAAAATCGTCAGCCTGCCGTCGCCATTCCGCCAGGTACTCTTCTCCCGACCCTCTTTCAGCAACAATCCCGGCGGCTGCCGGTCGGTCGGATGCTGCAAGGCTGAAGCTCTCTTTGCCTGAGCCGCAGACAGGACATCTCCAGTCGTCGGGAAGAGCTGGCCACAGGAGACCCTCTTTTGCTTCATCATAAGCATACGAACAGAGAGCACATGCATAGATGTTTGTTGAAACAGGTTCGCTTTCAACTGCCGGAACAATGGGTTGCTCTTCTTTCAGCAGGACAAATGAGGATTTTGGCGAACCGCAAACAGGGCACATCCACTCATTCGGAAGAGCCTCCCATGCGACAGGTTCTTTGTTTTCGTCGTAGATATAGGAGCATAGCCCACATTGCCATTTTGCCATAAGAAACGTTATGATGTCAGGATTTCTGCAAAATACGGTGAATTGTTGTAACGGAATATATACACAAAAAAGGCCACCTTTTCAGGTAGCCCATTCTGTGTTTTACTCTTCTTGATCAAACCAGCTTTCGATATTCGGGATATTCTCCGCTATCGAAAGAGTCATCTTTCAGTGGCATCAGGCGTTGGCCTTTTTGGTCGCTTTTGCGCGAAGGTTCACATCCAGAATCTTCTTTCTGAGTCTGATGCTCTGGGGTGTTACTTCCAGAAGCTCATCGTCGTTGATAAATTCCAGCGCCTGTTCCAGCGAAAGGATTTTTGGAGGGGTGAGACGAAGTGACTCATCGGTGCCGGAAGAGCGCATGTTGCTCAGCTTTTTTGTTTTGCAGACGTTGAGGGTAATATCGAGACCTCTTGTCGATTCGCCGACAATCATGCCTGCATAAACCTTGGTGTTTGGTGAAACAAAGAAGGTGCCGCGATCTTCAAGGGCGCTGAGAGCATAGGCAACGCAGATACCTGCTTCAGAAACGACCAGTGCACCGGTCTCGCGTGAAGGCAATTTGCCTTTGAATGGCTGGTAGTCGAGGAAGACGTGTGACATGATGCCCTCGCCTTTGGTGTCGGTGGTAAACTCAAGGTTGTAACCGATCAGCCCTCTGGTAGGAATTTCAAATTCAACACGGACCATTCCGCCGCGAAGCGTGCCCATAAAGGTCATCTCAGCCTTTCTGCGACCCATTTTTTCAATGATAACGCCAGTGTACTCTTCAGGAATGTCGATGGTCACATGCTCGATAGGCTCAAGCAGGGTACCATCCTCATCACGGTGCATGATAACCTCGGGTCTTGCAATGGCAACTTCATAGCCTTCGCGCCGCATGGTCTCGATCAGCACGGAAAGGTGAAGCTCTCCCCTTCCTGAAACACGGAAGGTATCGGGGCTCTCTGTCTCCTCGACGTTGAGAGCGACGTTGGTCATCTTCTCTTTCATGAGGCGCTCACGGATCTTCCGGCTGGTGACCTCCTTGCCCTCAAGTCCTGCAAAGGGAGAGTCGTTGACCGAAAAAAGCATGGAGAGTGTCGGTTTGCTGATATCGAATGAAGCCAGCGATACGGGATCCTCAATGGAAGCAAGGGTCATGCCGACAGTAGCATCAGGAATACCGGCGATGGCAATGATGTCACCGGAGGTAGCCTCTTTTGCTTCAACCTTCTGAACCTTGTCGAACTGAAAAACCTTTGTTACGGTTCCCCTGCCCATCACCCCGTCAGGACCAACCACGGCAAGCTGACTTCCCGGGCTTACCTTTCCGCGATGAATACGGCCAATGGCTATCTTGCCAATGTAATCGCTGTAGTCAAGGGTTGTTACCAGCATCTGGAATCCGCCATCATCATGGGCGACAGGAGCTGGAATCTCTTTGATGATCATATCGAGCAGAAGGCTCATATCACCATCTTCGTCATCCATGCTGTATTTGGCAACACCATGTTTGGCCGATGTAAAGATATAGGGGAAATCAAGCTGATGCTCTTCTGCTCCGAGAGCGATGAAGAGATCAAGAACCTGATCGTGCACCTTGACTGGATCCGACTGGGGCCGATCAATCTTGTTGATGACCACAATTGGCTTCAGATGCAGTTCAAGGGCTTTGCGCAGAACAAACTTGGTCTGCGGCATCGGGCCTTCGAATGCGTCAACAAGAAGCAGTACGCCGTCAACCATCTGTAAAATACGTTCAACCTCGCCACCAAAGTCAGCATGACCTGGTGTATCAACAATATTGATCTTGTGATCTTTGTATACTGCCGCAGCGTTTTTTGAAAATATGGTAATTCCTCTCTCTCTCTCCTGAGGATTTGAATCAAGTACCCGGACGTTTACCTGCTGATTATCCCTGAAAGCGCCTGTCTTCTGAAAAATCGAATCAACCAGTGTTGTTTTTCCATGATCAACGTGAGCGATAATGGCAATATTTCTTATATTTTTTGTCGAGCTCATCTTTTTATCCTTGTAAATAAGTATATTTATACCTCGTATAGGCCCGAATATACATTATTTCTTTGTAATTATGGCCACAATCTTTGCCATGGCCAGCGCGGGGGCGCGTGCCCATTTATACCCGAAGGCATCAAGAGGGCTGTTTCATGGCTGTTCACTCCCTTAAACCATACAATGAATAATATATTATTTGATAATCTGCCGCTGCTTGTCCTTAATCAGCTTGTATCACTCTTCTATCTGGTGACAACTTTTCTCTATGGTGCCCATTTTTTCAAGGACATCCAGTTTGGGAAAAAATATATACAACCCATCCTTGTCCTTACTGTTCTGACCCATGTGGTCTACCTGGGGCTTCTTACCTCTCTTGAAGGGTACAAGATCAACTATTCTACAGTGAACCTTATGACCATGGTAGGGCTCACCCTCACGATCACCTATCTGTTTATCGAGTTTACAACCAAAAGTGACAAGACGGGATTTTTTGTCATCTCTTTTGCAGCGGGCGCTCAGCTTATATCCTCAATCCTTACTGCACAGATCTCAAATACGGGGATCACCTTCAGTGGTATCGGCATCGGTGTGCACCTTATTGCTGCTATTTTCGGCTTCAGTGCCATAGCCATTGCCGGCCTTTACAGCATACTCTATCTGCTGCTTTTTCGCCAGATAGAGCAAAACCGCTTTGAATTGCTTTTTCAGCGTCTTCCCAACCTCGAGGTACTTGAGAAACTCACCATGCATGCCGTGGCTTTCGGCTTTATTTTTCTTTCGATTACCATTTTTGCCGGAGCGATTGAGCAAAATGCTTCTGGTGAGGCAATCAATCTGCTGGAACCAAAGCTCGTCACCCTGATCGTCATCTGGTTACTCTACGGCACCGGCATTTTCATCAAGCCGATCATCGGCTGGGATATCAAGCACATGGCTTACCTCTTTATTTTTCTCTTTGTCTTCATCACCATTCTCATCGTGTTGATGACCTTTTTTTCCCCTACGTTCCATGGACTCTCCTTTTAACCATGACAGTTCTTTGAAAATAGGGGCTTTTAGAATATATTCGTAAATTGTCGTTCTATACTGAAACGCAGTATTTTTTATTGGATTGTTCGTCATCAGCTCATTTAAACAACCCTGCCATGAACATCATTTCAGTTGGTGTCAATCACAAAACCGCACCTATTGAAATCCGTGAAAGAATCTCCCTTTCTGAAGTTCAAAACAAGGAGTTCATTACCGGCCTTATTTCCAGCGGACTTGCCCACGAAGCCATGGTCGTATCTACCTGTAACCGCACTGAGCTGTACGTTGTGCCCGCGATATACGAGGTGAACGGAGAGTTTCTCAAGGAGTATCTGATCTCCTTCAAGGATGCCCGAAAAGAGGTACGTCCTGAACACTTTTTCAGCCGTTTTTACTGCGGAACAGCTCGTCATATCTTTGAAGTGGCAAGTGCGATTGATTCGCTTGTCCTTGGTGAAGGGCAGATTCTCGGCCAGGTCAAAAATGCCTATCGTATTGCCGCCGAAACACAATGTGCGGGTATTCTCATCACCCGTCTCTGCCATACAGCTTTCAGTGTAGCCAAGAAGGTCAAAACAAAAACCAAAATCATGGAGGGGGCTGTTTCGGTGAGCTATGCTGCCGTTGAACTTGCCCAGAAGATTTTCTCAAATCTCTCCATGAAAAAAGTGCTGCTGGTCGGAGCAGGTGAAACCGGCGAACTGGCTGCAAAGCACATGTTTCAGAAAAATGCCCGGAATATTGTTATTACCAACAGAACGCTCTCCAAGGCTGAAACACTTGCTGAAGAACTCGGCACCAACAAAGTGCTGCCATTTGAAACGTTCAGGGAGCATTTGCACGAATTTGATATCATCATAACGGCCATCAGCACCAAAGAGTATGTCCTCAATGAGGCTGAGATGCACCAGAGCATGATCAAGCGACGACTGAAGCCGGTCATTATTCTTGATCTCGGATTGCCGAGAAACGTTGACCCGGATGTTTCCAAACTGCAGAACATGTTCCTCAAGGACATTGATGCCCTCAAGCATATCATCGACAAGAACCTTGAAAAACGAAGCCGCGAACTTCCAAAGGTCAATGCCATCATAGAAGAGGAGCTTATCGCTTTCGGGCAATGGATCAATACGCTGAAAGTCAGGCCCACAATCGTGGATCTTCAGTCAAAGTTCATTGAAATCAAGGAAAAGGAGCTTGAACGCTATCGCTATAAAGTCAGCGAAGAAGAGCTCCAGAGGATGGAGCACCTTACCGACCGAATCCTGAAGAAAATCCTGCACCACCCCATTAAAATGCTCAAGGCGCCAATTGACACAACGGACTCTATTCCAAGCAGGGTCAATCTTGTGCGAAACGTTTTCGATCTCGAAGAACCAAATCAGTCCCACTAAATAAAAATCTGTAATTGCTTTGAAAAAACAGCTTATCATCGGTACCAGATCCAGCCCGCTCGCTTTGTGGCAGGCAGAATTTACCAAGGCGGAACTGTCCAGGCATTTTCCTGAGCTTGATATCACTCTCAAACTGGTTAAAACAACCGGTGATGTCCTTCTCGACTCCCCGCTCTCCAAAATCGGAGATATGGGACTTTTCACCAAGGACATTGAGAAACATCTGATTACCAAAGAGATTGACCTGGCTGTTCACAGTCTGAAAGATGTTCCGACGGCTACTCCTGATGGGCTTATTATTACCTCTTTCACCGAGCGAGAGGATACAAGGGATGTCATCATTTCGAAAAATGGTGTCAAACTGAAGGATCTTCCCCAGAATGCAAAAATGGCAACCAGCAGCCTTCGCCGCATGTCGCAGTTGCTCAGCCTTCGTCCTGATCTGGATATCCGCGATATCAGAGGCAATCTCAATACCCGTTTCCAGAAGTTCGACAACGGCGAGTTCGATGCCATGATGCTTGCCTATGCAGGTGTTTTCCGCCTCAATTTCAGTGACCGTATTTCCGAAATCCTTCCGCATGAAGTGATGCTTCCTGCTGTCGGACAGGGCGCTCTCGGCATTGAGACCCGTGTTGATGACGAACAGACAAGGGAGATTGTCAGAATCCTCAACCACTCCACAACGGAATATTGCTGCAGGGCAGAACGCGCACTGCTTCGTCATCTTCAGGGTGGATGCCAGATTCCTATCGGCGCCTATGCTTCGTTTAAAAATGGCACACTGACCTTGCTTGCCTATGTCGGTTCGGTTGATGGAAAAATCGGATTGCATAATAACATCACAAAAACCGGACTTACTTCACCTGAACAGGCTGAAGCGGCTGGTATTGAGCTTGCAGAGGAGTTGCTGAAACAGGGTGCGGACGCAATTCTGTCACAAATCCGTAAAACCCGCTGATGAAAACTGTTCTTGTTACCCGTCCAAAAGATCAGGCTGCATCATTTGTAAAGAAACTGGAAGAGTACGGTCTGAACTCGATTGTTTTTCCGACAATCGAGATCAGGCCGGTCTCCGGCTGGAAGGTTCCTGACCTTGCCCTGTTTGACGGAGTTTTTTTTACCAGCCCCAACAGTGTCGGCTTATTTATGGATCGGCTGCTCAAAGAGAGCCCTGATGAGCTGAAAAACCTCCAGAAGCTCAAGGTTTGGGCTGTCGGAAAAACAACCTCCTCCGACCTTGCGGCACACGGTGTAACAACCGAACCAATACCGAAAATTGCCGATGCCGTCACGCTCATGGAAGAGATCGGAAGTGAGGCAATAGCAGGCCACACCTTTCTTTTTCTAAGAGGAACTCTCTCTCTTGGTGTTATTCCCGAAGTGATTGAAAAACGGGGAGGGCATTGCGTTGAGTTGACCGTTTATGCCAACCTGACACCTTCACTTGAAGAGAGCGCAAAAATAAAATCGCTGCTTGAGCAGGGCGAACTCTCCTGCCTCTCCTTTACCAGCCCCTCAACCGCCATCAATTTTTTTGAGGCTATGGGGACAACCGCACTTCCCTCCGGAGTGCAGATTGCCGCCATAGGAACCACAACCGCCAATGCGCTCAAAAAACTTGGCGTTCATGTCGACATTATCCCCGAATCATTCGACGCGCCAAGCTTTGCAAAAGCAATAGCGGAAAAGCTGACTGATTGAGCGGTGGAACCCATCTCACCCCTCTATTTCCGCCAGCAAAGCTCTTCCAATGGCCTTGTTTGCGCTGACCAGCCCTTCGCCTGATATTGTCGTTTTCCCCCGGTAATCGAAACAACACCCTCCAGCTTCAGTCACAATGGGAATCAGTGCCGCACAATCCCAGGGGCTCATGACTTTATCGACCGACACTTCCGCCCTGCCGGAGGCAACGAGCATGTGGCCGTAACAGTCACCCCATCCGCGCACCAGTCCAGCTTTATGGCGAAGCTGATCAACCGGGTGCTGAGAGAGTGTATCGAGCAGATACTCTTTTTCCGTATACAGAACCGTTGCATCTTTAAGGTCGGAAATGGAAGAGACTGCTATCGGTGATCCGTTGAGAAATGCTCCGCCTCCCTTTTCGGCATAATAGAGTTCACCGAGTGCAGGGAAATGGACAACTCCAAGGTTCACCGTTCCATCGATCTCAAGCGCAATCATCACACCATAGAGAGGCACTCCATGAATGAAGGCCTTGGTACCATCAATGGGATCAATGATCCAGCGACGATTATTGCCGGAAGGGCGCTCTTCAAATTCTTCGCCGAGCACTCCATCTTCGGGATTGCGGGAAGCAATTGCTGAACGGATAAGCTCTTCAGCTTTACGATCAGCCTCGGTGACCGGGCTTGCATCTCTTTTTGTGAAAACCTGTAACGATTTACGGGAAAAGTAACTGAGGGTTAACTGCCCGGCCTGTTCAGCCATTTCCACAGCAAGCTGAAGATCAGAAGTCAATGGTGTCATGGTTTTATCTTTTCTTTTAATATCTTGTGGCTCAAATTATTTATGCCGAGTACTGAGGCTGCATGTACAGCGCTCCTGCTTAACCCCGGACAAGCTCCTGAAAAGTCACTTTCGACCGGCAAGTTAGTTAATCAATATCGTAAAACACAATGAAACGCTTGATTGCCGAACGCGAAAAAGCCCGCCTTGGCGGTGGACAAAAACGCATAGACGCACAGCATAAAAAAGGGAAATTTACCGCTCGGGAACGCCTTAATCTGCTGCTTGACGAAGGAAGCTTCGAAGAGTATGATATGTTCGTATCGCACCGTACCACTGATTTTGGACTTGACAAGGAAAAATTTCTTTCCGATGGAGTAATTACCGGTCACGGTACCATTGATGGTCGTCTTGTCTATATTTTTTCTCAGGATTTTACGGTTCTTGGCGGATCACTTTCAGAAACCAACGCACTGAAAATCTGCAAGGTGATGGATCAGGCCATGAAAATGGGCGCTCCTTTTATCGGAATTAATGACAGCGGCGGAGCAAGAATACAGGAAGGGGTAAGAAGTCTGGCCGGATACGCAAGTATTTTCCAGAGAAACACTATGGCATCGGGAGTCATACCCCAGATATCGGCAATTTTCGGGCCCTGTGCAGGTGGCGCGGTCTACTCTCCAGCGCTGACTGATTTCGTCGTCATGGTCGAAAAAACCAGTCATATGTTTGTCACTGGTCCAAAAGTTGTGAAGACGGTTACCGGAGAGAGCATTACCGACGAGGATCTTGGAGGCGCTTCGGTTCATGCCACAAAATCAGGAGTAACCCATTTTGTCGGTGCGGATGAAACCGAAGGAATCCTGCTGATTAAAAAGCTGCTCAGCTACCTGCCGCAGAATAATCTTGAAGAGCCACCCCTTGCAATCTGTGATGATCCGGTCGATCGCCTTGACGATAAACTGAACTCCATAATACCCGAGAAGCCATCAATCCCTTACGACATCAAGGATGTGATCCATTCTATTGCCGATAACGGAGAGTTCCTCGAAGTACAGCGGCAATATGCAAGAAACATTGTTGTCGGCTTTGTCACCTTCAATGGTATCTCCACCGGTATCGTCGCCAACCAGCCCAACTATCTTGCCGGTTGTCTTGACATCAACGCATCCTGCAAGGCGGCAAGATTTGTCCGATTCTGTGACGCCTTCAACATTCCCATCGTCACCCTTGTCGATGTTCCCGGTTTCCTTCCCGGCAGTGCACAGGAGTTTGACGGCATTATCACCAACGGAGCAAAACTGATTTTTGCCTATGCAGAGGCCACCGTGCCAAAAATAACCATCATCCTGCGCAAAGCATATGGTGGAGCATACATTGTCATGAGTTCCAAGCATCTTCGCGGTGACGTCAACTATGCATGGCCGACAGCCGAGATTGCGGTTATGGGACCAATAGGGGCCATTGAGGTACTTTTCAACAGGGATCTGAATGCCATCGAAGATCTGGAAGAGCGTGCCCGGTTCGTTGCTGAAAACGCTGCGGAGTATCGTGAAAAATTCTCCAATCCCTACGAAGCGGCAAAATTCGGATATATCGACGATATCATCGAACCGCGCAATACCCGTTTCAGGATCATTCGCTCCCTTCAGTCGCTCCTGACCAAAAAGGACAACAATCCTCCAAAAAAGCACTCTACCCTACCATTGTAAACGCGGAAAAAACATGCCATCGATCCTTCAATATTTTCCGGTCAATCTCCCGGCAATCCAAAGTCAGCACCTGGCACTGGCTGTCACGGGATACAGTGTTGTCTTTCTTTCATTTTTCCTGCTCGCCCTGCTTTTCAGTGTGATACCGAAAATTCTCTCGTGGAATGTCAGAAGAACATTTGATGATAAGGGTGATGAAGCAAAAAGAGCCCTGGCGGGAAACATGATTCCCGGAGAGGTCAGCGCTGCCATCAGTGTGGCGATCTCACTCTATCTTGACGAGCTGCACGATCAGGAAAATGCAATTCTGACTATCAGAAAAGTCGGCAAAAGCTACTCACCATGGAGTTCAAAAATCTACAATGTCATTAATTTCAAAGGGTTTCAACGATGAGAAAATATAAATTCACGATCGGCGGAAACCGCTACAATGTCGAGATCAAATCTTTTGAGGAAAACATTGCCGAAATTGAAGTTAACGGTACCTCATATCAGGTTGAACTTGGCCAGGAGATCAAAAGGCCGCAGACCCCGAAGCTGGTCCGCTATACCCCTCCGACTCCAGTGAAACCGCCGCAGCCACTGAACACCCCGGGACTGAGTATCGTAAAGGCGCCTCTGCCAGGTACTATCATTGCCCTCATGGTTCAGCCCGGTTCAAAGGTAAAACGCGAAGAACCCATTCTGGTACTGGAAGCCATGAAAATGGAAAACAATATTTTTGCTGAAAAAGCCGGTACCGTCAAGACGGTGAAGGTAGCCGTAGGCGATACAGTCATGCAGGGTGATATCCTGATAGAAATTGAATAACACCATTATGGACGAACTTATGCAGTTTTTTGGGTATTCCGGTTTTGCCAATGCAACTCCGGGACACCTGTTGATGATTCTTGTCGGAATGGTATTCATCTACCTGGCGATCCGCTATGAATATCAACCGATTCTTCTGGTTCCGATCGGTTTCGGTATTCTGATCGGCAATACCCCGTTTATCGAGCATGGTGGTATGGCTCTTGGTATCTATCAGGATGGCAGCGTCCTGAACTACCTCTACCAGGGAGTACTGAAAGGAATATTTCCCCCCCTGATTTTTCTTGGAATAGGGGCCATGACCGATTTTTCACCGCTGATTTCAAATCCGAAGCTTATCCTGCTCGGTGCTGCGGCGCAGCTCGGCATTTTCATGACCTATCTTGGAGCTATCTCCCTCGGCTTCACCAATCCCGAATCAGCTTCGATCGGTATCATCGGAGGCGCTGATGGCCCGACAGCAATTTTTCTCTCTTCCCGGCTTGCTCCGCATCTCGTCGGTTCCATAGCCATCGCAGCATACACCTATATGGCGCTTGTCCCGCTTATTCAGCCACCGATCATGCGCCTTTTGACGACCCAAAAAGAGCGCAGAATCAAAATGAAGCCGCCTCGTTCGGTTACCAAAATCGAGAAAGTCATGTTCCCTGTATTCGGTCTGCTCCTGACCGGATTTATTGCTCCCGGCTCCCTACCGCTGCTCGGTATGCTTTTTCTGGGCAATCTGCTCAAAGAATCAATGGTCACAAAACGGCTTGCTGATACGGCAAAAAATGCCATGATCGACATCGTAACCATCATTCTTGGCGTTACCATCGGAGCGTCAACTCAGGCGACAACATTTCTGACCCACAATTCTGCCCTTATTTTCATCCTTGGCGCAACGGCATTCATGTTCTCAACGGCTGGCGGAATTCTGTTTGCAAAATTCATGAACATTTTTCTTTCAGAGGGAAACAAAATCAACCCGTTGATCGGCGCTGCAGGTGTTGCTGCGGTTCCTGAAAGCGCCCGTGTAGCGCAAATGGAGGGGCTGAAGGCTGACCCTGAAAATCATCTGCTCATGCATGCCATGGCCCCGAACGTTTCCGGTATCATCGGTTCAGCCATTGCCGCTGGCATCATGATGAGCTTCATGGTGTAACCTTTTCTCTCCAATGGTGCAGGAAGAATATATTGGCTTGGTGAAATACTTCGTGATGTTCGTCGATTTTCTTATTTTTAGCCTTTTTAAAACCATAATATCTCATCAGCCATGAGCCAGCTCAATCTACTCAATATTGTCCAGCGACCCAGAAGATTACGTAAAAGTGCCGCAATCAGAAACCTTGTGCAGGAAAAACACCTGACAATCAATGATCTGGTTTACCCTCTTTTTGTCTGCCCGGGAACCAACGTCGTTGAAGAGGTCTCCTCCATGCCGGGAAGCTTCCGCTATTCGATTGACAATGCAGTAAAAGAGTGCCAGGAACTCTGGGATCTTGGAATTCAGTCTATTGATCTCTTTGGTATTCCTGAAGTAAAAACTGAAGATGGCAGCGAAGCCTACAATGAATATGGGATCATCCAGGAAGCCATCCGCGCCATCAAGGCAAAAGTGCCTGATCTGTGTATCATGACCGACGTCGCGCTTGACCCGTTCACCCCTTTTGGCCATGACGGACTGGTAAGAGATGGCATTATTCTCAATGACGAAACCGTTGAGGTGCTCTGTAAAATGGCAATATCCCATGCCAACGCCGGAGCTGATTTCGTCTCTCCCAGCGACATGATGGACGGTCGTATCGGCGCCATCCGCGAGGCTCTTGACGACACGGACTTCTCCGATGTCGGCATTCTCTCCTACGCTGCCAAATACGCATCAAGCTTCTATGGCCCATTCCGTGACGCACTGCATTCAGCGCCGCAGTTTGGTGACAAGACTACCTATCAGATGAATCCCGGCAACACCGATGAGGCCATGAAAGAAATTGAGCTCGACATCATGGAAGGTGCCGATATCGTCATGGTCAAACCCGGCCTTGCCTATCTCGACATTGTCTACCGCACGAAAGAGCGTTTTGACACTCCTGTGGCAATCTACCATGTCTCCGGCGAATACTCCATGGTCAAGGCTGCAGCCCAGCGTGGATGGATTGACGAAAAAAGAGTTATGATGGAGTCGCTGCTCTGCATGAAACGTGCCGGTGCAGACCTGATCTTTACCTACTATGCAAAAGAGGCTGCGAGAATTCTTCGCTGAACCTCTCTCTGAAAAGAGAAATCCATTCAAAAAGTCCGGCTGCAGGGTTCTGAGTGCAGCCGGGCATTCTACTGCATAAAAAATGATACGATACTTTACCGCCGGAGAGTCACATGGACCGGCACTATCGGCAATAGTGGAAGGAATGCCTGCAGGCATCACCATAACTCCGAAGGAGATCAATACCCAGTTAGCCCGCCGTCAGCAAGGACATGGCAGGGGGGGACGCATGAAAATAGAGAGCGACAAGGCAGAGATACTCTCCGGCGTCCGGTTCGGCAAAACCATCGGCTCGCCCATTACGCTGGTGATCAACAACCGCGACTGGCAAAACTGGACAACAACCATGGCCCAGTTTGAGAAACCCGATGAACAATGTTCAAAAATCACCATTCCAAGGCCAGGCCATGCTGATCTTGCAGGACGCATCAAATACGGTTTTGACGATATACGCCCTGTCATTGAACGCTCTTCAGCTCGAGAGACGGCAGCAAGAGTAGCGGCAGGAACGGTTGCACGACTCTTTCTCAAAGCACTCGGCATTGAAATCGGCAGCTACATCTCTGCCATTGGATCGGCAGCAGAAGCCTCTCCGGATAAGCAGCTTGAAGGACTCCTCCTTGAAGGAGCTGAAGCTGTCGCAAGGCAGGCCGACCTCTCACCGGTACGTATGCTCGGAAAAGAGACTGAAACAAACGCACTTGCAGCCATAGATGGAGCCAGTGAGCGCGGAGATACCCTCGGCGGAATCATCGAAATTTTTATTACTGGTGTACCTCCTGGCTTCGGCAGCTATGTACAACATGACCGGCGCCTCGATGCCGCACTCGCCGCAGCAATCATCTCCATTCAGGCTATCAAGGGAGTAGAAATTGGTACCGCCTTTGAAAACGCCAGAAAACCGGGTTCAGAAGTGCATGATGAGTTTCACCTTTCTCGGGAAAAGGGGGTAATCAGAAAAACCAACCGGGCTGGCGGCCTCGAAGGGAGCATGTCGAGCGGACAGACCATTCACCTGCGGGCGGCAATGAAACCTATCTCATCACTGGTTACTCCCCTGCTCTCCTTTGATGTTGAAACCCTGCAAGCAACCCCTTCACGCTTTGAACGCAGCGATACCTGTGCAGTACCCGCTGCCGGTGTGGTTGCTGAAGCCGTTCTTGCGCCGGTCATCGCCAATGCACTGCTTGAAAAACTCGGTGGTGATCATCTGGATGAAATCAGACAGCGCCTTGACCTTTACCGGGAGAGTATCCGCAGCACCTTTCATTCCTGATCCGTTAAAGGAGCCTCTTTGCCCGTATTAACCACCCTCTGGTTCATATCGCGAGAGGGTTCCGAAACCTCGGTTCTACCCACAATCTGGGCAGGAACACCGACAACCGTGAAGTGGGGCGGCACATCATCAAGCACCACGCTCCCCGCCCCGACCTTGGCGCCCTCACCAATCACCACATTACCCAGGATCTTGGCTCCCGCTCCAATCATCACCGACTTTTTCACTTTCGGATGACGATCGCCACTCTCCTTACCCGTGCCGCCAAGCGTAACCTCATGCAAAATCGACACATTATCTTCAACCACTGCAGTCTCACCAATCACAAGACTGGTGGCATGGTCAAAGAAAATGCCCTTACCGATAAGCGCTGCGGGATGAATATCTACGGCAAAGATCTCAGAGATACGGTTCTGGATAAAATAGGCCATGGTTTTACGTCCATTTTTCCAGAGCCAGTGACCAAGACGGTAAGCCTGCAAGGCCTGATATCCTTTCAGAAAAAGCATAATCTCGAAGTAGTGTACCGCTGCCGGATCACGCTGCTTCGTTGCAACAAGATCATAGGCTGCATGTTCAACAGCTTCAGGACATTGCAGATAAAAATCCTCAAAAAGCCCTTGCAGCACAAGAGGAGGAAAATGCTTCGATCCAAGCTTCACCGACAAAAGCATCGCCAGTGAAGAGCCAAAATCATCAAAACGCAGAATATGCTGCTCTAAAAAAACCCTGATCTGGAGATCACGACCGCACTCATTTGCCGCCTCAGTGACAATCGTTGACCAGATATTCCTGATATCTATTCCCATAGGTTAACAATACGGCTCTGAACCGCACCAATACAAATTTCCAGAATAATGTAAAAACCCTCTGCCGGATAACCGGTGAAAACAAAAAAGCTCTTGAATTTATAAAAATTCAGCCCGATTGCGCACCAAAACCTGAAAACAGAGCTTTCTAATCAGAAGAACTGTTGGGAAGCACATCACGATCAAAGATAGAGTCACATAAAATTCAGCAGGCCCCTTTGTGTTTACTGTAATTTTGCGTAACTACGAAGAAGCGTTCAAAGCAATATAATTGTAATATTTTCCGGATTCAATGTGCAGCACCCATAGCTTTATCAGGAGCAATGTCAGGAGTACAGTAGTTGTCGCTGTTGTTGTACTTTTCTCCCTGCTTGCTGGACACGAGGTTGTCGCTTTGCCCGCCGGGGGTGAGTTGGCTGCCGGAAAGGCCACCATCAGCACTCCATCACTCACAGCAATGCAAATTGAGCAACAGAGCCGCCAAGCCATTATCAACTGGAGCTCCTTCGGTATCGGCAGAGGTGAAAGCGTCAACGTAGTCCAGCCTGACAGCCGCTCCGCCCTCCTCAACCGGGTTTCGGGTGAGGATCCTTCTGAACTGTTCGGTACGCTTTCCGCAAACGGACGCATCTTTCTGGTGAACCCGAACGGCGTACTGTTTGCTCCCGGCGCCAGCATCAACGTTGGAGGATTGGTGACCTCTACACTCGATATCAGAAACAGCGACTTCCTCTCAGAAAAATATGCATTCTTCCGGCATGGCACGGTGGGTTCAGTAATAAATCAGGGCTCTTTGAGTGGTGGATTCATAGCGCTGCTTGGAAAAAATGTCTCGAACACCGGCACTATTGTCACCACAGGCGGAACAACAGGAATAGCCGCCGGTGAAAAAATTACCCTCAACATTGACCCCTCCGGTCTGGTAGCAATCAGAGTTGAAGAGACGGCATATAATGCTCAGATCAGAAACAGCGGCGTGATCGAAGCCAACGATGGAAGAGTGGTGATAAAAGCCTCGGCCGCCGACGCTCTGCTTGCCTCCGTGGTAAATAACAGTGGTCAGGTTCGTGCAACCAGCATGAAGGAACGCAATGGCACCATCGTGCTCGAAGGCGCATCAATCATCAACACAGGCACATTCACCGCTTCTGCAATCACTGTCAGTAGCAACAACCTTATCGATGCTGGCACCTGGAATGCCGGGGGCTCTGCCAGTGGAGGAACAATAGCAATTGATGCAACAGGTAACATTGAGCAAACCGCAGCAAGCCGCATGACTGCCGATGGAGAAGAGGGTGGCCAGATTGAGCTTGATGCAGGAAAGGGACTCTATCTCTCTGGAATGTTCAGTGCAAACGGCAGTTCGGGACGAGGCGGGCAGATCAGCATCACTGCACCACAAACGTTTCTCGCCGGAGCTCAGATAGAAGCTAATGGCCAGAATGGAGGAGGAAGCATTCTCATCGGGGGTGGCTGGCAAGGAAAAAGCAACTATCTGGCCAACGCCGAATCCACCACAGTAACCGGGAGCTGCAACATCAGGGCCAACGCTCTTGAAAATGGCAATGGCGGTACGGTAGTACTCTGGTCAGATCACTCAACCGCTTTTTCCGGCACAATTGAAGCCATGGGAGGCCATATCAGTGGGAACGGAGGAGAGGTCGAGCTCTCCAGCCACGAAACACTCACGATCTCCGGCCAGGTCAGCACAGGCGCGCCTCATGGCAACAACGGCTTTCTGCTGCTTGACCCGCAAAATATCACCATTGACGCCAGTGTCACAATTCCCCTCTTTTCCCTTATTCCCTTGCCTGATGCAAACCCGGCAGAGGGTGATCAGCATGGCTCCGGAGATATCCTTGAGCTGAGCAACGGCAACATTCTTGTTGCCAGCCCCTTCGATGATTTCGTTGCAACCGATGCCGGAGCTGTCAGACTCTACAGGCCAGATGGAACCTTGCTCTCCATGCTCTGCGGCTCAACAGCCAATGACCAGGTAGGTGAAACGGTCACTGCACTGACTGGCAGGAAGAGTGCTGTAACCTCAACATCTGAATGGTCGAATGGAGATCAAGCTGCTGCTGGCGCAGTCACATGGATTAATGAGAGTATCGGCGTAAGCGGAAGCGTATCTGGCACCAACAGCTTGGTGGGCTCTACAGTCAATGATGGTACTTCAATCCGTGTAATCACTCTGAACAACGGAAACTACGTGGTCAGCTCACCAGACTGGGACAATGGTACAGCCAGCGACGCCGGGGCTGTCACCTGGGGGAATGGGCTCAGCGGAACGATTGGGGTAATAAGTGCTGCCAACAGCCTCGTCGGTTCCAAAAAAAATGATCAGGTTGGTACGGTAACAGCATTGACGAATGGCCATTACGTCGTTTCATCTCCATTATGGGACAAAGGAACTGTTACCAATGCCGGTGCCGTAACCTGGTCGAACGGTCTCGGCGGAACAGTTGGAACAATAAGCGCGACCAACAGTCTGGTCGGCTCCAAAACCGGCGATCAGGTTGGCAGCGTCACTGCCCTGACAAACGGTAATTACGTTGTAAGCGCACCAAATTGGGATAATGGCTCAATCACCAATGCAGGTATGGCAACCCTGGTGAATGGACTCAACGGCGCTGTCGGAACAATAATCGCAACAAACAGCCTCGTCGGTTCAAAAAAAGAGGATAAAGTTGGAACCGGGGTAACGGCACTGACCAATGGCAATTACGTGGTCACATCACCCTCATGGGACAATGGTACAACTACTGACGCAGGAGCGGTGACCTGGGGTAATGGAATCAATGGTGCCATCGGAGTAATAAGCACGACGAACAGTCTGGTGGGATCAACAGCAAATGACCTTGCTTCAGCTTATGTTACAGCTCTTGCCAATGGCAACTACGTGGTTGGATCCCCCGAATGGGATAATGGTCCAACGACTAATGCTGGTGCAGTGACCTGGGGTAATGGAATCGGTGGAACTGCCGGAATGATAAGTAGTTCCAGCAGTCTGACCGGTTCAGCAGCCAGTGATGGGCTTGGTTCAACAGTGACGGCACTGACCAACGGAAACTACGTAGCGGCATGGCCGCATTGGGACAACGGCACGGCCACTGACGCAGGAGCAGTAAGCTGGGGAAATGGCAATGGAGGCTCGGTCGGTACCATAAGCCCTGGCAACAGTCTGGTTGGTTCAACTGTCAATGACGGAACACGTTACAATATAATACCCCTCACAAACGGGAACTACGTCGTAGGATCCCCATACTGGGACAATGGTCCGGCTACCGACGCAGGTGCAGTGACCTGGGGAAATGGTTTCGAGGGAACTACAGGAGTGATTGGTGAAGAGAACAGTCTGATCGGTTCAAGCAAAAATGACTATGCCGGATCAGACAGTTCAGGGAAAAATAACATAACCGCTTTGAGTAACGGTAATTATGTTGCCTCTTCCATACTATGGGATCAGGGAACAACGGCCAATACCGGCGCGGTGACCTGGGGAGATGGTCTTGGAGGGAGTGCCGGAGTAATCAACGCTTCCAACAGTCTGGTCGGCTCGAAAACAGGCGATCAGGTCGGAACAGTGACTGCTCTGCCCAACGGTAATTATGTCGTCTCTTCTCCATTATGGAACAATGGGACATTAACCAATGCTGGTGCCTTGACCTTGCTGGATGGAGTCAACAACAACACGACCGGAGCAATAAGCTCCTTGAACAGCCTTGTTGGATCCAGCAAAGAGGATCAACTCGGTATTGGCGGCATTACAGCGCTCACCATCGGCAGCATGAACGGGAGCTTCGTTGTCAGCTCTTTTAACCAAGCAAACGAAACGGGTTGGGTAGAGATTCTTACCCCGAACCCCGAACAGGAATCTGTTGAGCAGGAATACCGTTTCAACCCGGATGCTGCCAACACCTTCCATCCATCACAAATAACCGCGCTGCTCAATAAAGGGAGCCAGGTCGTTCTGAAGGCAAACAATGACATCACCATCAATTCATCCATCATCGCCGACAATCCCCTTGGAAACGGGGGAAATCTCTACCTGAATGCAGGAAAAAGCATACTGCTCAATGCGACTATCTCAACCGATAACGGCAATCTGACAATGGCTTCGAACGATACTCAGGCAAATGGAGTCGTCGATCAATGGCGTTCGGCAGGAAACGCAACAATCACCATGGGTGAAGGCACATCGATCATCGCAGGTTCAGGAAATGTAGCCATCGAACTGCGCGATGGATCGGGAAATACCAACAGGGAGAGCGGTGACATCACCTTGCGCAACATCACCGCCAGCAACATCATCGCCCTGAACTTCGGGCCGACAGAGGGCTCCGGTATCACTCTCGCCTCAGGAACTCTTGCAAGCGAAGCGACAGAGGGGAGCACGATTATTCTGGCAGGTAACGATTTCGACAATAGCGCAAATGCAAGACTCTCCACCAACGGAACAGCCCGATGGATCGTCTATTCTGACAATCCAGAAGCAACCATCAAAGGCGGACTGAAATCAGACTTTCGTCACTACAATGCCAGTTATACAAGCTACCCACCCTTCAACATCAACGAATCCGGCAATGGGTTTATCTATGCCTCTCTTCCGAACCTGCTTTATGTCACCACCACCTTGACCAGCGGCAGCGCCAGCAGCACTTTCGGAACATGGCCTGTTGCTACTTTCGGCTATACACTCACGGGTTTTGCCGATAGCGAAGATAATGCTGAAAATATCGGACTTCATGGCACCATGATGGTCAGCGAATTTCCCAATGCAACATCGAAAACAGGCAACTACTTGATAGAATATGCTGGCGGCCTGTCAAGCAGTGTTGGCTTCACCTTTACAGCAGGCACCGGGCTCATTTATACGGTTGAAAAACAGCCGATCAACTTTAATGAGATCAATCCGATACTGAGCTGGCAATCTGAAACAGAACATCGAGCAAAAAGAGTTCTTTCTGGCGAAACCCTTTTCAATAAACCTGATCAGACAATCAACTCGCCACAGAAAAGTTTTATCGTAAGGCGAAGAGCCATTAAGAATACAAAATACAGCTCCCAGAGTGGTGACCTTATTGCTCCCGAGACGATAACCGTGCCAGCAAGAGCAGAAGCATTGTTCTTTTTTTCTCTCCCTGACAGCATCTTCAGCAACAGCAATCCCGATGCAATTGTCACTCTCGAAGCACACTCAATCAATGGCACAGCAGTACCGTCATGGATCTCATTTGACCCCAAACGAAAAATAATAAGCGGGAAAGCGCCAAAAGAGGCAATAGGAAAATACAGGATTGAGCTGGTCGCCAAAGACAAGTTTGGTGGCGAGAGCCGGTCAATTGTACTGATAACAATCGGATAAAAAACACTATAACATTGATCGTTTGCCGATTGACTCAACTCGGAACCATTGAAATCACTTGTTAATAATTTTCAGGGAGTCCAGCATGGCAGCATTATGGAAAATACTCTTGTTCGCTTCAACCGTTACGGCAAGCACCCTCTATGCAGCAACTCCTCCTGACGCTGGCCAGCTCCTCATGGAGAGTACTCCCCCTCCATCTCTGATACCACAAAAGGAAGCTCCGACTTTCCAAAAGCCGGAAACAGGAAAAGAACAGGCACCAGAGGGTGCATTGGTCAGGGTAACTGGCTTTCATTTTATCGGAAACACCCTTTTTTCAAGCGAGGAACTTGCACAACTCATGGCAAACTGCGTTGGCAAAGAGATGACCTTTGCAGGGCTGACTGATGCCTCCAGAACAATCACCAACGCTTACCGCAAAAAAGGATATTTCCTTGCCTCACTCTTTTTCCCGCCTCAAACGGTAACACCAGGCATGTCCATTACCATTGAAATCATCGAGGGTGTCCTGGAAAACATAGAGGTTAAAACCATTCCGATGAACACCAGAATACGAAAATCTCTCCTTGAAAGCTATGCACGTCAGGTACCCGGTCAACAACCTCTGGAGGAGGGCTCCCTTACCTCTATGGTCATGAAAACCAATGAACTACCCAATATCTCCTCCCGAATTCTTCTCGAACCGGGCTCCAGACCCGGTTACACAAAAGCAACCCTTGAAGTCAGCGAAGGCAGGCCCATCAGTTTTTCATTCGACATTGACAACTATGGAAACCCGCCAACCGGAGAAAATCGTGTCGGGAGCACCATGGAACTCTATTCTCCACTTCATCTCGGAGATCAGTTCACCCTTCGACTGCAGACATCAACAACCGGAGATCTGCAAAATATGCTGGCCGGTTATACCGTGCCGCTAACACCCTATGGCACAAGGATCGGAGTGAACTATAACTATCTCACCTATCGCCTCGGTGGATTATTCAAAACACTGAATGCAGAGGGTGACGCCCATAACCTGACTTTTGCCCTTACCCAGCCACTCATACGCCAGAGAAATCTGCTTATGAATGCAACCGTTGCTGCGGAAGGAAGAGGGTTAAACGACCGAATTGGGAGTACATCAAGAAATCGACGTCACACCACATCGTGGCAGGCTGGCATTACCGGCATACAAAAAGACAGGATTCTGGGAGGCGGGTCAACCTCACTCTCCCTTGGTATTATCGGAGGGCGACTGGATATCAACGATTCGGAAACACTCTCCATTGACCAATTATCAAGCGGCTTACACACCAACGGCAGTTATTCGAAGCTTACCATGGCCCTCGCCCGAAACCAGACCATTGCTCACGGATTAGCTCTTTACGCAGGAGCATATGGACAATGGAGCAATAAAAACCTGACCAGTTCGGAACAACTCTCTCTGGGAGGACCCTCCGCAGTACGTGCATGGCAACGGGGAGAATCTTACGGTGACAGGGGTGTGGTTGCAACCGTCGAAATGAGCTACCTGATCAGCTCTATCGGAGAGCTGCCCGGCACAGTACAACTCATTACTTTTATTGACCATGGATATGCCCTCCTTCATGCAAAACCGACTCCGGATACCGACGATAACAGCCGCAACCTTACCGGAGCAGGGATCGGCATAAAATGGTTCAATGCCGCCAACTACAACTTGCAGGCAACCTGCGCATGGAAGATCGCCGGAGAGAGCGAACCATCCGACACCCCGATGATTTTTGTTCAGGCAGTAAAGCGGTTCTAACAATCATGACGCATAATCCCGGCAGTAGAGCCTGAACAAAAGCCACAACAAGTCAAAAAAGCGCAAAAAACACCAGTTAAAAAGGACGTACAATTGTTGAACGAATAAATTGTTTCTGTTGTTTTTTGTCGCTGTGAAAGCAGTACGGCGCACAAAAAAATCCTCTTCGCAATTGTGCGCAACCTATCAGGGAGGAGCGTATTCCTCCTGTTTTTTAAACACCAACCACGGAGGTAAAAATGAAACAACTGAAAACCCTGCTTTTTCTTCTCCTCTTCTCACTTCCTGCCTTGGCATTCGCTGATCTTACAGGCAAATGGAGCTGTAATGACGGAGGCAACTATTACCTGCGACAGCTTGGAAAGGAGGTATTCTGGTTTGGAGAGCGCTCACCAACGGCTCCAGTCTGGTCCAATGTCGCATCAGGTTACATCGATGGAAATCAGATCATTCTTCGCTGGGCTGATGTTCCAAAAGGTCAGATCATGCAGGAAGGGATCCTGATCCTTCGACTGGATACTCCGAATAAAGCCACAGCCACCTATAAAACCGGCGGCTTCGGAGGATCAATCTGGACTCGGCCATAATCCTGGCACTCCACGGAACGGTCTCTTGACCGTTCCGTGGAAGCCACCTCTTCGTTTTCAAGTATTCCCATCTTTGCTCCACAAGCTTCACAAAATCGCACTACAGGAGCTTTTCACAGCAAATAAATCCGATTTCAAAAATGACCCATAGGGCACGGAAACCTCTCTGCCGATTCATCCGACTGGCAATACGGCAAAACCAATCAAAAAAAAGCCGCAAATTGGCGAAACAATAATTTTTGTGTACACTTTGCAGAGCCCGAGAGAAACCGGTAACTGAGAATATCCAGAGATGATGCGCATTTCACGAAAAATAGAGATCGATTACGGCCATACACTTCCGAACAGCTTTTCGTTCTGCAACCAATTGCATGGCCACCGGGGGGTGGTTGTTGCAACGGTCGAAGGGAATCTGATTGAACGCAAGGGTGATGGAGAGGAGGGAATGGTGATGGATTTTAAATTTTTGAAGGACATTTTGATAGAGCACATTCACGACAAGCTCGACCACGGCTTTGCTGTGTGGAAGGAGGATCATGAGGATCTCGACTTTATCGTAAAGCGTAATTCAAGGGTGCTCATTACCGATGAGCCACCAACAGCAGAATGCCTTGCAAAATGGGCATTCAACCAGATCCAGCCCCATCTGCCTGATGGAGTGACACTTAAACAACTCCGCTGGTATGAAACCCCGAACAACTGGGCCGATTTTGACGGCAGGTAACCACTCCTCTCCGGGCTGCCCGAACCAAACGGTAAAAGAGTATTTTCACTTCTCCCTCTTTTTCTTTACGTTGCCTCAGTACGCTGTTTTTGCGTGAAAAATTAAAAAATTTCAACAGCAACAGGAGAGGATGAACCATGCGAATCCATGATTTTGACCCGGACAACCGGCCGAGGGAACGCCTTCTCCGCAGCGGAGCGGCTTCGCTCAGCCCGGCTGAACTGCTTGCAATTATCCTGCGCACCGGAACAAAAAACCTCAACATTGTTGATACCTGCAATGAACTGATTGCCCGGTACAGCCTTGAAAAACTTGCCAATATAACGCTTGAAGAGCTGAAGAAGGTCAAAGGAATCGGAGATGCCAAGGCCATGCAGATTGTAGCTATTTTCGAACTGAACAAACGACTCCATTACAGCCGCAATCTTAATAAAAAAATACAGGCTGCACGCGATGTTTTTGAATACATGGCAGGACGGGTTCCGGATGAAACAAAAGAGCATCTCTTTGTACTGCACCTGAACACCAAAAACCAGATCATCAAAACCGAGCTTGTCTCTGTGGGAACACTGAATGCCGCCCTCATTCACCCTCGGGAGGTTTTCAAGTCCGCTATAAAAGAGAGTTCCCATGCCATCATTCTTGTTCATAACCACCCTTCAGGCGATGTTGAACCGAGCAATGCCGACAAGCAGGTCACCGACCTCCTCAAACAGGCAAGCACAGTCATCCAGATCGACCTGCTCGACCATATCATTATAGGAAAAACAGGATGTTTCAGCTTTCGGGAAAGTGGCCTTCTCTGATAGCGCTCTCTTCAGCCAAACGACATCCGGGAAGATTGCCTATTCGACAAGCCGTTCAGTGAAACTTCACGAACATTCTTTGCCTGCAGCCCTTTTTGGGTTTTATCGAGCTCGAAATCAACTTCGGCATCCTGATTCAGTACCTTGAAACTCTGTTCTGACTGGATTGCCGAAAAATGAACAAAAATATCCTCTCCTCCATCCGGATTCAGAAGAAAGCCGTAGCCTTTTTTGCCATCGAACCATTTAACTTTGCTTAGTGCCATGATAAACGTTACAATTTACCATTTTCGAGGATGTGCAATGCGATAGGAATGGACGCACCCGCAGTTTACTTATGCTGCAAATATATGGAATTTTCAACAATTATTTCGCCATTCCAAACGAAAAACACAAAAACATTACAGCCTCAGTACTTCGGAAAAAAAGCTAAAAACCATCTCTATCCGACAGGAACAAAACAGTAACACACAATTAACATGAAACAAATCATCATCATAACCGGCGCTGGCAAAGGAATCGGCAAAGCCATTGCCCTTGAATTTGCACAAGCTACCGTGAAGCACGAAGGATTTGAGCCCGTCCTGATCCTTGCATCAAGAACCATTTCGGATCTGGAGTCAGTTGCGTCCGAATGCCGTTCTTTCGAAGCAGCAGCAGATATCTTTCCTGTGGACATTGCCGACCCCGCCCAGATTGAGCATCTTGTCAGCACCACACTGGAGCGCTACGGCACAATTGATTGTCTGATCAACAATGCTGGCGTTGGACGATTCAAGCCATTCACCGAATTGACAGAAGAGGATTTTGATTATACGATAGCAACAAACCTCAAAGGCACTTTTTTCCTCACACAGAGAGTTTTTGCCCTGATGGAAAAGAAACGGTCGGGTCATATTTTCTTTATCACCTCCATTGCCGCAGAAACAGCTTTCAAAAGTTCTTCGATCTACTGCATGTCCAAATTTGGGCAGAAAGGCTTGGTCGAGGCAATACGCTTATATGCTAAAACGTGTAATGTCCGTATTACCAATGTCATGCCCGGTGCGGTTTATACGCCAATGTGGGGTGAAGTTCCTGATGCCATGAAGTCCGTCATGATGAGGCCTGAAGATATTTCCGCTCCCGTCGTCAACGCCTATTTCATGCCACAGAGAACGTCGGTGGAAGAGCTGGTGCTCAGACCGGTTTGCGGGGATATCAATGAGTGAACAAAGCAGAAGCTCTTGTGGGAAAGCCGCTTTTTTTCCTGTATTTTGCCATTCCTCTTTTTAAAAAATAATTTTTGAGCTGAAAAAACATGAGTCTGAAAGAACAAATAGATCTGGATCTGAAAAATTCAATGAAAAGCGGTGACAAAACCCGTCTGAACGCCATCCGTTCCATCCGGGCAACACTCCTTGAAAAAGAGGTATCCATCCGCGTTGCCGGTAAAGCCGTACTGACTGACGAACAGGAGATCGAGGTACTCGTCAGCCTTGCAAAAAAACGGAGAGATGCCATCGAACAGTTTACAGCCGGAAACCGTCCTGACCTTGCAGCAATAGAGCTTTCGGAACTCACCGTGATCGAAGAGTATCTGCCGGAACCGGTTTCCGATGATGATGTCAGGGCTATTGTGGAAGACATTGTTGCAAAAACAGGAGCAACATCAATGAAAGATATCGGCAAGGTCATGGGTCAGGCCATGAAAGCGCTTAAAGGGAAGGCGGACGGCACAAAAGTCCAGGAGATCGTCAAGTCACTGCTTTCAGTATAACCCTTTCTCAATATCATCATGCTTGATATCAACACTATCCGTCAGCATCCCGAAGAAATCATTTCCATGCTGCACAACCGCCAGCTTGCTTCTGAAGAACCAAAAATTGAACAGCTTCTTAACCTCGACAGGGAGCGCAAAGGGTTGGTTCAGCGTTCGGACGATCTGAAAGCACTGCGCAACAAAGTTTCAAAAGAGATCGCAGAGATAAAAAAAAGTGGTATTGGCTCATCCGGCGAACTTATCCTCCAGATGAAATCAGTATCGGAAGAAATTGCCGGAATGGATACCTCGCTTGGCCATCTTGAAGAGGAGATTGAAACCATTCTTCTGGGCCTCCCCAACAAGCTGCATCCATCCGTTCCTGTCGGACGTTCTGCTGACGACAACCAGATCTTCAAGGAGCCGATATCTTTTCCCTACCATCTTGACTTTCCGCTCAAGAACCATCTTGAACTGGGCAAATCCCTTCGGATTCTTGATTTTGAACGGGGCGCAAAAGTTTGCGGAGCGGGATTTCCTGTCTATATCGGCAAAGGGGCTCGACTTGAACGTGCACTGATCAATTTCATGCTCGACTGCCATACCGAACGTCACGGCTATACAGAGGTCTTTCCGCCCTTTTTCGTCAATCAGGAGTCGCTCAGAGGAACCGGGCAGTGGCCAAAATTTGCCGATCAGGTTTACCACATGGAGGAGGATGATCTTTACGCCATACCAACAGCCGAGGTACCGATAACCAACCTGCACCGGGGAGAGATGCTGGATACAAAAACGCTCCCAATCTCCTATGCAGCCTATTCAGCCTGTTTCCGTCGCGAAGCGGGAAGTTACGGCAAAGATACCAGAGGATTCCTCAGGGTGCACCAGTTCAACAAGGTGGAAATGGTAAAGTTCACCCGACCGGAAGAGTCGTATGAGGCGCTTGAAACGATTCGAGAAAACGCTGAAGCAATTCTCACTGCGCTCAAAATCCCCTACCGGGTACTTTTACTCTGCAGCGGCGATATCAGCGCCAATGCAACGAAATGTTATGATATCGAGGTCTGGTCACCAGCCGAGCAGAAATATCTTGAAGCATCAAGCTGTTCAAACTTTGAAGATTACCAGGCCCGGCGCGCCAACATCCGTTTCAAGTCGGAGAGTAATGCAAAACCGGAGTTCGTCCACACCCTGAATGGCTCAGGCCTGGCAACCTCCCGCCTTATGGTCTCCCTGCTTGAGCACTACCAGACTGCGGAAGGCTCCATCATGGTGCCGGAGGTATTGCGGCACTATACCAGGTTTGACGAGATTACTCAGGCTGCTGAGTGAGCCGACAACGCCCTTCCTTCCAGAAACTCCCTGACCATACGGCTGACTTTTTCTACATCAATAAGAAAAGCGTCATGACCGTATGGTTCATCGAGATAGAGAATGCTTGATTTCGGTATAAACCGGGCAAGCTCCTCCTGCTCCTCTTTCGGATAAAGAATATCAGAATTGATCGAGAGGATTTCCACGGGGAGCTGAATCGAACGCAACACCTCTTCGTAACCAGCCCTGCCCCTCCCAAGATCATGCATATCCATCGCTTTGGTGAGAGTAATGTAGGTATTGGCATCAAAGCGCTCAACCAGTTTTCGGCCCTGATGATGCAGGTAACTTTCTGCCTTAAAGGTTGTGCCATGATGAAACTCCCGGCCAAAGCGTGCCTGAAAGTTTTCGAAGCTCCGGTAGGTGCACATGGCCATCATCCTTGCCGCAGCAAGTCCTTTTGCGGGAGGGTGACCATCGGCGTACCATCCATCATTCCAGTCACGATCGGCATAGATCGCCTGCCTCTGTGCTTCACTCTGCGCTATACACCATGCCGAGTGGCGTCCTGATGCGCCCATTGGCATCAAAGCCTGGACAACATCAGGATAGAGCGCACCCCACTCCAGAACCTGCATACCACCCAGAGAGGCGCCGACGGCCAGTTTGACACGGTCAATACCCAACCCGGCAAGCAAAAGACGCTGAACCTCAACCATATCCCTGATGGTGATCAGTGGAAAATCAGGGCCATAATGGCGACCGGTGAGAGGATTCAGAGAGGTTGGGCCTGTTGTACCATAACAACTGCCAAGCACATTGCTGCAGATGATAAAATCCTCACTCTCATCAAAAGCTCCCCCGGGCGAAAACATCCCTTCCCACCAACCGTCCGCATCAGCAGAACCCGTAAGAGCCTGACAAACAAGCACCACATTGTCTTTGCGGGCATTGAGCTTTCCCCATGTTCTATAGGCCACCCTTACAGAAGGAAGCAGAGCGCCAAGTTCAGTCTTAAAAGGTTCAGTTGAATCGAAATAGGCTGTTTTTTCGGAAATCATCCCGGTATATGCTCTCATACACTTCACCTCAGTTTTGCAAAAGCTTGTTCAAAATCAGCCTTAATATCATCAATATGCTCTATACCCGGTGAGACCCGGATCATATCGGCGGTAACTCCGGCAGATTCCTGTTCTGCCAGGGTAAGCTGTGAATGCGTCGTGGATGCAGGATGAATGACCAGCGTTTTGGCATCCCCAACATTGGCAAGATGGCTGGCAAGCTGGACACTGTCGATAAACCCAACGGCTTTTTCATATCCACCCTTGATACCGAAAGTCAGGACACATCCAAAGCCGTGATTCAGATATTTTTTAGCCAATTCATGGGTTGGGTGGCTCTCCAGCCCGGGATAGTTTACCCATTGAACCGCAGAGTGCTCGTTGAGCCAGCGGGCAAGCTCCATCGTATTGTCGGCATGTCGCTGAACCCGAAGTGAAAGCGTTTCAAGCCCCTGCAGCAACATGAAAGAGTTGAAAGGACTGATTGCAGGCCCGATATCACGCAGCCCCTCAACCCGAGCCTTGATAATAAATGCCAGATCGCCGAAAGTTTCATAAAATTTCATGCCATGATAACCGTCAGAAGGCTCACTGAGGAGAGGGAACTTTCCATTTCCCCAGTTAAAGGTTCCACCGTCAACAATAACACCGCCCATTGAAGTGCCGTGGCCTCCGATCCATTTTGTCGCTGATTCCACGATAATCGAAGCCCCATGCTCAAGAGGACGACAGAGAAAGCCGGAACAACCAAAAGTATTATCAACAATAAGGGGAATACCATGTTCAGCCGCAACAGCCGCTATCGCCTCAAAATCGGGTACATGAAAAGCGGGATTGCCTATCGATTCCAGATAGAGTGCTTTTGTATGCTCATCGATTGCCGTCCTGAACGCCTCAACATTACATCCTTCGACAAACTTAACACCAATACCGAGGCGACGGAATGCCACCTTGAACTGATTATAGGTACCGCCATAAAGATAACTGGAAGAAACGATATTATCCCCCGCCTCACAGAGCGTAGCTACGGCAATAAACTGAGCTGAATGGCCGCTCGCAACAGCAAGGGCTGCCCGGCCCCCTTCAAGCGCCGCAACGCGCTGTTCCAGCACATCGGTTGTCGGGTTCGTCATCCTTGTATAGATATTGCCGAACTCTTTCAGGGCAAAAAGATCAGCTCCATGCTTTGCACTGTCAAAAAGATAGGAGGTCGTCTGATAAATCGGAACCGCCCGTGACTTCGTTGTCGGATCAGGACGCTGACCGGCATGAACCTGAAGCGTCTCAAACCTGTGGGCCTGCGGTGTCTCACTCATAATGAACCATGGTTGAAAAATGCCGCCATCACTCCATAAGAATAGAGATAACCCATTAGTAAATAGCGGGTTAAAGAAAAAATATCTGAAGAGAGGTATGTAGCTGCAGAAGGGCATGCATACCATCATCATTCCCGGTCTTTATGCCGGGATGGAATTGGCACCGCTCATTAGAGCAATGACGGTTGCCAAGGCTTCTCAGGGCCAGTCCCTCCACCTTTCTGGATGATAGCTTGAAATCTTGAAAAGAACATTTAGTTCGATTAATCTACAACAGGGAATAGTATTTTACAAACTGCCTGAATGGCCAATGCATTTTAATTGTTTTTAATGATCACCCATGACCACAGCTCGAGAACTGGCATTACAAGTCCTGCAATCACTTGAAACCGGAAAACAGCAATCCGACACGCTCCTGCACCGATCGCTGCATCACTCCACACTAAACCGTGCAGATCGGGCACTCTCCACTGGACTGGTCAACGGCGTTCTGCGTTACCGCCTTCAGCTTGATTTTGTTATCGCCCAATTCTACCACCACAAGCTTGAAAAGGCGGCGCCGATCATGAAAAACATCCTTCGCCTTGGAGTTTATCAGATCCTCTTCCTCAACAAGGTACCCGACTGGGCAGCCGTCAACGAATGCGTGAAGCTTGCCAGAAAATACAAAGGTGAGCGAATGTCGAAACTGGTCAACGGCGTTCTGAGAAAAATAACTCCGGAAAGCGTCACCCTTGACGAGTGGCTGAAAGAAAAAAAAAATGAAGAGCAGCTCGCCGTAAAATATTCACACCCACAATGGCTCGTCGAACGCTGGAGCGCAGCATACGGCAACGAAAAAAGCGAGGCTCTCCTCTCCTATAACAACCAGTTTCCCTCCTTTGGATTCAGGATAAACCGACTGAAAAATTCAGCAGGACGTTTTTTTTCTGACCCGGCAATGGCCGCCGTGATGCATGAAGAGAGTGGTATTGACAATATCTTTCTCTCAAAAGATTTTAACGCTTTTGAACCCGCCGTGATCGACGGCCGCCTCACGGTTCAAAACCCGACACAGGCTCTTGCATGCCTGCTGTTGCACCCCGCTCCCGGCAGCAATGTCCTCGATTTGTGCGCAGCACCTGGCGGCAAAGCCACCTTCATGGCTGAACTGATGGAAAACAGAGGGCAGATTACCGCTGTTGATCGCTATGAACAGAAGCTTGAAAAAATAGAGTCTCATGCAGAGGCTCTTGGCATCACCATCATCAAAACCGTAATGGAGGATGCCCGAAGCTTTATGCCTGAAATCCATCCCGATGCCATTCTGCTCGATGCTCCCTGTACAGGTACCGGAGTACTTGGACGGCGAGCTGAACTTCGATGGAAACTGAACCCGGAAATGCTGCAGGAGCTTCTGGTTCTGCAGGCAGAGTTACTTGATCATGCCGCAGAACTGCTTGATGAAAATGGTATTCTGGTCTATGCTACCTGTTCCATCGAGCCCGAAGAAAACAACTTGCAAATTTATTCGTTTCTTCGCAGACATCCTGATTTTATTGCCGATCCCGTTGGTGAGCATCTCCCGGAACAATTCCGGCAAAGCAATGAGGGATGTGGAGCAATCCTCACACTCCCGGGCGAACACCCCGGTTTTGATGGTGGATTTTGCCAGCGGTTGCGTAAGGCAAAAGGCTGAAAGAGATGAACACGTTGCATCATGACTACCAAAACGTTCTTGAGAGCTTCCTGAACTATATGCTCATCGAGCGGAACTTTTCGGCAAACACCCGGGAGTCATACAGCAACGATCTCAAGCGCTACCTGATCTTCATGCAGCACCGTTCCAGGAGACTGGAGATGATAACAAAAGAGCATATCGAGGAGTTTATGGGAGAGTTGTACGACATAGGGCTCGAAGCAAGCTCAATAGCACGAAACATCTCTGCAATCCGATCCTTTCATAAATTTCTGGTTATCGAACGCACACTCAACACAAACCCGGCAGAGAACATCCATCAGCCAAAAAAGGCCCAGTACCTGCCGAGCGTTTTGACCGTTGATGAAACCATGCGCTTGCTGGCAGCCCCACAAAGCGTAAACCCACCCGGTAAATATGTGCTGCGCGACAAAGCGATGCTTGAACTCCTTTACGCAACAGGTGTCAGAGTCAGTGAACTCATTAACATCCGACAGCAGAGCCTTTATCTTGATGCAGGTTTTGTAAGGATTTTCGGCAAGGGGTCAAAGGAGAGGCTTGTCCCCGTCGGCACTTCCGCCATTGGATGGGTCACCCGATACCAGGCAGAACTCCGTATAGCCCTGGTACAGCGCAACTCCGATGACTACCTCTTTCTGAATGCACGCGGCATAAAGCTATCGCGCATGGCCCTCTTTACGATGGTGCAAAAGTATGCCGTCATGGCAGGGATTGAAAAAAATATCAGCCCGCACACCTTTCGACATACCTTTGCCACCCATCTTCTCGAAGGAGGGGCAGATCTTCGCGCAGTTCAGGAGATGCTCGGGCACCGCTCCATCGTCACCACACAAATCTACACACACATCGACCGCCTATTCATCAAAGAGGTACACAAGACCTTCCATCCGAGAGGATGAGAAATTCGTAGCTCAGTATCCCTTTGTCTCAATAATCAGCCTCTTCTTGTCATGGCTCTCCATCTCTATTTTCAGCGCTGAAAGGGTCATGTTCACATCAACAAGGAAAAAGATCAGCGAAAAACTCAGGCAGAGCATACTGAAAATAAAGACTGCCGACAGCAGCATCGGCAAATCGATATTGACCAGCGCACTGAGAAAAAGTAACATGATGAGCAATGAAGCCCCCAGGCAGGTCAAACAAGCCAGCAGAATAGAGATTCGGATATAACGCGCCCGCTTCCAGAGAATAGCAATCTCACGGTTTATTCTGAGGATATACTGCTCAGGATAGGATTCCAGATTATCAAGCAGCGACCGTGAACGATCAATAAGACGACCAAGTCGGTTGGTCATGGTTAAAAGCAAAAGACCGAGACCGGAGATAAGAATCATCGGACCGATTGCTGTTTGAAGAATAGGAACAAGCTCTTTGAACGAAGTAACTGACATAACATCCTTGTTGGTAACATAAAAAAACGATCGTCATCATCATCTCTGCAGCCGATTGGCCATCGATAACCATCTCTTATAAAACATTGTGAAAATAGCAATTAAAACAAAACCTGCAACCTGTGGGGTGATCATTTTTACATAATCGAAACAATCCGCAGGAGCAGCTTGACCGACACACTCACGGGCCAAATGCAACAATATCACCAGGCTTCGGAATTGAAGCCTTCAGGCCAAGGCGTTCTTCCAGAGCATTGCGAAAAATTGATTTAGCCGGTTGGTCACCATGCACAACAAAAACTTCTGGTTTATTGGTAAAACCGCCCATCCAGCGAAGCAGGTCATTCTGATCGCCATGCGCCGATAAACCACCAATAGTGTGAACAGTGGCCCTGACAGGGTAACGCCTGCCCAGAATAACCACCTCACTCTCTCCATCGACAAGCGCCCTGCCGAGTGTTCCTTCTGCCTGAAAACCGGTCATGAGCAAACAGCACTCCGGACGCTGTATGTGATGCTTCAGATGATGCAAAATCCTTCCTCCATTGCACATCCCGCTCCCGGCAATGATGATGGCGCCACTTTTAACACCATTGATCGCCTGCGATTGCTCAACCGTGGGAGTAAAATGAAGGTTGTTCAGATGAGGCATCATCTTCGTGTCATGACGAAAAGCAAGCGCATCCTCATCATGAAGTTCGGGATAGTCCCAGTAAATACGGCTCGCTTCGATAGCCATCGGACTGTCAAGATAAACCTGCCAGCGCTCAAGCCCCCACTCTTCAAAATAGCGTCCAAAGAGATAGAGCAGCTCCTGGCTTCTGCCAATCGAAAAGGCCGGAATAATAATATTCCCATGTTTTGTACTGGCCGAGCGGATAATCTCCCCTATTTCTGCAAGGGTCTGCTCAAGCGCCCGATGCAACCGATCACCATAGGTACTCTCCAGGATGACCATATCAGCCTGGCCTATCGTTTCGGGATCATTGAGAATCGGAGAGCCATACTGCCCTACATCACCACTGAAGACCAGTTTCCTTGCCACGCCATCTTCCTCCAGCCAAAGCTCAACAAGAGCCGAACCGAGAATATGTCCGGCATCGCTGAAGCGAATGGTGATTCCCGGAAGAATTTCCCGCTTTGCATGGTAAGGCAGGCCCGTCAGGGTATTGAGCGCCCTCAATGCATCTTCACGGGTATAGAGGGGCTCTGCATGACGATCACGCCGCGTTAAAGGATGCTTCCTGCGAAACTCCGCATCCCGCTCGGCAAGAGAGGCCGAATCGAGCAGCAGTACCCTGCAAAGATCAACTGTCGCATGCTGCGTGTAAACCACGCCTCTGAATCCCTGCTTGACGAGATAGGGCAGACGTCCCGAATGATCGATATGACCATGACTCAGAACCACGGCATCAATCGAAGAAGGAGCAAAAGGAAAGGGCTCCTTGTTGAGGAGCTCCTCTGCAGGCGCCCCCTGTATAAGACCGCAATCCAGAAGAACCGTATATTCACCCACTCTAAGAATATGGCACGAACCGGTCACTCTCTCTGTTGCGCCATAAAATTGAATTTCCATAATTTTCCACCCCAGATATCCAGCAAGAACGACTTCAGAATTGAACAAAAAAAAGCGGGGAAAAAATTCCCCGCCTGAAAAAAACAGAAAGCAAGGATTAACCCTTACGCTTCTTTTTGTTACCGGTAAAGAATGCGGTCTCTTTTCCTGCCGGTTTAAAGGGCTTTTTAAAACTCTTTTTGGGAGCGTAGGCAGACTCACGCTCCTGGTCATCCATTTTGCTCAACCGCAATTGACGACCACAAACCCGGACTGTTCTCAATTCATGAAAAACGTTATCCGGCATACCCTGGGGCAGTTCAACCGTGCTGTAGCCCTCATTAATTGAAATATGACCAACCGATTCAGGATCAAGACCAACTTCATTCAGGATAGCTCCAAGAATATTGCCCGCTTTCACACCATGCTCACTGCCAACTTCAAGACGATAGCGTTCTTTGCCTTCATCACCATAGGTTTCACCCTTGGTTCTCTTTTTAACCGGTCCACGATCCCTGTCAGAACTGCGGCCTCTGTCTGTGCTGCGTTCTCTGTCAGAACCACGATCCCTGCCTGATCCTTCCCGCTCTTCATAAGAACGCGATTTTTCAGGCTTGTTGGATAAAAGAAGCGGTGTCTCTCCCTGAACCATCGAAGCAAGCGCTGCTGCAGCCTCAATTGCCGAAACGTCATGCTCATGACAGTACTGCTCGATAAGCTTGGTAAAGAATCCAAGATCTTCAGCGGCAATGGTATCGGTAATCCGCTGGTTAAACTTTGCTATCCTCTTGTTGTTGATAACCTCTGTCGTCGGAAGCTCCATCAGCTCAATACGACTGTGTGTTGCCCTTTCAATAGAGTAGAGCATATTTTTCTCTCTCGGAGAGACAAACAGAATGGCATCACCGGCGCGACCTGCACGACCGGTTCGTCCAATGCGGTGCACATAGGATTCTGTATCGGAAGGAATATCGTAATTGATCACATGGCTGATGCGCTCAACATCAAGGCCTCGCGCCGCAACATCGGTGGCAATAACAATGCTCAACGCTCCGTTCTTCAGTTGGTCAACCGTACGCTCACGCTGATTCTGGGGCATATCGCCATTAAGAGCTGCCGCGCCATATCCCCTGGCCTGAAGCTTTTCAGCCAGCTCAAGTGTCATGGTTTTCGTGCGTACAAAAATAAGCATGCCATCAAACGGCTCAACTTCAAGGATTCTGGTCAGAATGTCAATCTTGTGACTTCCGCCGACAATCCAGTAACGCTGACGAATGGTATCAACGGTTGTCGTTTTTGTCTGTATGGTGACTTCCGCAGGATTATGCAGATACTTTTGCGCAATACGGCGAATAACCGGCGGCATGGTTGCCGAAAAAAGAGCAACCTGACGACCTTTTGGTGTCTGATCAAGGATCCACTCAACATCGTCAATAAATCCCATGCGGAGCATTTCATCGGCTTCGTCCAGTACCAGACATTTCAGCGAAGCAAGATTGAGCGAACCACGACGCATATGATCCATAACTCGACCAGGTGTACCGACAACAATATGCACACCACGTCTCAGCATGCGAAGCTGAATTCCGTAGTCCTGTCCCCCGTAAATCGGGACAACATGAAAACCCTTGAGATGTTCAGCATAACGCTGAAACGCCTCGGCAACCTGAATGGCAAGCTCTCTTGTAGGAGCCAGCACAAGGGCCTGGGGTTCAGCATGTTCAAGATCAATATTGGAGAGAATTGGCAGGGCAAAAGCGGCAGTTTTTCCTGTACCGGTCTGTGCCTGGCCAAGGACGTCACGTCCTTCAAGAATCAGTGGGATGGTCTGGGCCTGAATTGGAGTAGGGTTCTCATACCCGACATCGGCAAGTGCCCTCATTAATGGTTCTGCAAGCTGCAGGCCGAGAAAATCCATCGGCAATAATTGCTGTTCTTTCATTGTGTTTTTCTGTTCCGAAACATTGATAAAAAAGAGCCTCGTACGAGGCGGGAGTGGCAGCAATGCAGGAAAGAAAAAAATGAAGAAGAGTTCTCATCAACCGAAAACATTCTGGAAACTTCAGACAATGCTGAGTACCATCGTATCGTCACAAACGCCGGAAATGATCAGTCAACACGACCACTAAATTTCCCTGCGTCCTTTCTTAGCATATTCACCACGTATTAAAAACGTCGTATAGTACGATTTTATTTTACCAAAGACGAATTTATTCTTTAAAGCCAGAAAAGCCCCCCTCTCCGCTCCGCTATTTATCTGCATACTTTTTAAAACAATAACCATGCGCCTCCCGCTTTCCCTGAAAAAGAGTACCAAAAAAGATGCCTTCCAAAACCAGATCACCAGCTTTGTTAAACGTGAAAAATCCATCAAGATCAACATCAACCGGCTTTCTATTCCCGCCATCCATGACAAAAACAATTGTCCGTTTCTTGAGATCATATACATAATGACCCCAATAATCCTTGTACGTCTCAAAAGGGTGAACTGTTACAGAAAAAGTACGATTGGCGGAAAAGACAAGTTCCTGAATCTCCCCTTCGCTCTCTCGCCAAAACCCGGTAAAGGGATTTCTCTGTTTAGAGAGCATTTCCGAGGGAAGAATGGCATCAGGCATCTCCGGAAAACGCATTCTGAGGCGGGTCACATAATCCGGACTATCAATGCAGTTGGGATTATCCGGCTCTGTACAGGGTATTTCAGCAATCCTCCATACTCCGTTTTTTTTATGGAAAATCGCAATAAAATCCTCATATCGACCCACCCCATCTTTTGAGCGAGGAAGCGTATGCACCCATGCCCAACCACTGCTCAGCTTCATCTCCCTGACCACAAAGAGCACATCAAGCTGATGCAACTCCAGAACCTTTCGGCGCATAAGATCAAGCAACATCCTGCGCTCCGGACTGCCAGCCTTCGGAGTATAAGCTCTCATGGCAGCCTCGGAAACTGCTCCAAAAAAAACTTGCCCTGCAAGTAAAAAAAGTATGCACAGGAAACGCAGACGACGTATCACCATAACTATCATAATCAAAATATTCTTCTATTGAGGGCATGAGCAACATCCTGCTCCCGCCTGCCGCAATCAAAATCTCCCGCCACAAAAAAAATATCCAAAACAAACCTCACAACCCAGACAACATGACGCACCTTCCCTTCATAAATAATAGCGTTTCTTTATCAAGAGAGAAACCGGAGAGCACGATGCCGTTAACTTTTTTATTACCTTTAGGCTCATTACACAGAAAGATTAAGAATATGAACAGATCCACACTCTCTTTCTATACCCTGCTCTCCCCATTGCTTGTCAGTACAGCAAAACGATTCAGCACGTTGCACCCAAAGCTCAGGACATTTTTCAGCGTAAGAAGAGAATTATTCGAAGAGCTGAAAAAACAAACAGATACAATAACCCCATCATCCTTCCGGTTATGGGTCCATGCAGCTTCGGTCGGAGAATTTGAACAGGCTCGTCCAATAATAGCCGCACTGAAAGAGAGGCATCCGGAAATCACCCTTTTTGTCTCCTTTCTTTCCGATTCCGGCTACAATGCCCGAAAAAATTTCCACGATGCCGCTGCGGTCTTCTACCTTCCAGCCGACACCCCCGATAATGCAAGCAAGCTGCTCTCACTCATCAAGCCAGATCTCCTGCTTCTCATGCGCTACGATTTCTGGCCGAACCATCTCCTTGAAGCAAAAAACAGAGGTGTAAAACTGATCCTTGCCGCTGCAGTACTCCAGAAGGAGAGCCCCTACTTTAAACCCATACTGAAAGGCTTTTACGAGAGCATTTTTCACCTCTTCGACCGCATTTTTACGGTATCAGAAGAAGATACAACGGCTTTCAGAACAATATTTAATTGCAAACAAACAGAAACCGCAGGCGACCCAAGGTTCGATCAGGTCTTTCTGCGGAGCCAGAACTGCGGAAAGGTTGCTCACCTGAAACCGCTCTTTGAAAACCGTACGGTACTGGTTGCCGGAAGTGTCTGGGATAAAGATGAGCAGGTGCTGCTGCCCGCATGGCTGGAACTTGAAAAAAGAGCGTCACTTGTTCTTGTGCCTCATGAGGTGAACCCCGAAAACATGAAGCGGCTTTACAACGATCTGCAGCAGCGCTCACTTGATTTTATGCCAATATCTGCCCTGAACGCAACATTCAACCCCGAAAAGCAGATCCTCGTTATCGATCAGACAGGCTATCTTGCAGAACTCTACTCCATCGCATCAATAGCCTATGTAGGAGGAGGGTTCGGTATCAATGTCCATAACACCCTCGAACCAGCAGTCCACGGCATTCCGGTACTCTTCGGCCCTCACTGCCACAACTCCCCCGAAGCAGAAGGCCTTGCTGCAGCAGGCGGAGCTGTAATCATTCACGATCAGAAGGAGCTTGGCACCGCACTCAAAGAGTTCACAACCGACACCGCAACAAGAAAAAAGAGCGGATTGAATGCCACCTCATTTGTTCACAGAAGCATCGGTGCCACGGCAGCAATAACAGCATCTATTGAACATTACTATGAAGAAAAAACAACCGGCTGAAGCTGAACCTGTCGGGGGACAGAAGTCGCCCGAAATATCCCCTGCACATTTCAAAAGATGATCCACCACACGCCAACCCCTGCAGCCTCCATTCCGGAAAACACTATGCAGATTCTTCACCTGATTCCATGTATCAGGCCAGCGCATTTTGTGGCGATGGTATTTCTTTGCCACCACTCTTTACCAACTTCACAAAGGAAACAGCTCAAACACTGCTCTCGCTGTAACTAAATGCAAATAAATGAAATAATGCTAATAAAAGGCACTGATAATCCTGAAAAAAGATCAGGAAATACTGAATAAAAGAGACAGGGTATTTTAGTAATGCATTGATAATTTTTGTAAGTTTTGCCCATCCTCCCTCTTCTCAAAAAAAAATTATCCGACATGGCGCGTATTGCAAAAAAGCTGACCGATCTCATCGGCAACACACCTCTTCTTGAGCTTGAAAATTTCAATCGCGAACATCATACCGAGGCAACAATTATTGCCAAACTCGAATACTTCAACCCCGGAGGCAGTATCAAGGATCGCGTTGGTTTTTCAATGATCGAGGAGGCCGAAAAACAGGGGCTGATCAACAAAGAGAGTATCATCATTGAGCCAACAAGCGGCAATACCGGCATTGCACTTGCCTATATTGCTGCAGCCAAGGGATACCGGTTAATACTCACCATGCCTGAAACCATGAGTATCGAACGCCAGAAACTCCTCACAGCGCTCGGAGCTGACCTGGTATTGACACCAGGGTCGGAAGAGATGCCCGGCGCAATAAGAAAAGCCAATGAACTGCGCATGGTTTATCCGAATTCAATTGTCCTGCAACAATTCAGAAACCCCGCAAATCCGGAAATCCACCGCACAACAACCGCCATAGAGATATGGAACGATACCGATGGAGAGATCGATTTCTTTGTCAGTGGCGTTGGCACCGGCGGCACCATTACCGGTGTTGGAGAGGTACTCAAACAACGCAACCCCGGGATAAAAATTGTCGCCGTCGAACCATTTAATTCACAGGTTATCGCTGGCAGCAAACCTGGTCTGCACAAAATTCAGGGCATCGGCGCCGGCTTTCTTCCCGAAATCCTGAATAAAGAGGTTATTGATGAAATAATACCGGTAAAAGATGAAGATGCCCTGCGCACCGGTCGTGAACTTGCCCGGATAGAGGGACTTCTTGTCGGTATATCATCCGGGGCAGCCGTATATGCGGCACTTCAACTTGCACAACGCAACGAGAACAGGGGAAAACGTATTGTCGTCATTCTGCCCGATACCGGCGAACGTTATCTCTCAACACTGCTCTACCAGTTTGAAAATGAATCAACGCAGATGTAAAAAAACAAACAGCCCCCTCAAAAAAAGAGGCATTGAACTTGTAATACCAACCACCAGTTATGGAGAGAAGAGTAACACGTTATCACCATTGTCAGAAAAAGGGTTGCCTCTGCAACTGAAACACCGTGATCAAACAGAAGATCAAACAAGCATATTGATGCAAAAAAGAGTAAACCTGATTGTTACGGGAGCCGTACAGGGTGTCGGATTCAGAATGTTCATCGACCGGAAGGCAAACGAGCTGAAGCTGGTCGGGTGGGTAAGAAATCGTTTCGACGGCACCGTTGAAATTGAAGCGCAAGGCCCGGAAAACGCAATAGAAGAGCTGCTCCCTCAGGCACAAAGAGGGCCATCACGCTCCATGGTAACCGCAATCAGAAAAGAAGAAAAAGAGCCGGACAGCACTCTTGAGCGATTCAATATCATCATGTAGAGGAGATATAACGACTTCTCTCAGACTTTCTTGACAAATTCCGACTTCAACTGCATCGCTCCAAACCCCTCGATCTTGCAGTCGATATCATGGTCACCCTCGACAAGGCGAATGTTCCTCACCTTCGTACCACCCTTGAGCGCCGATGACGAGCCCTTGACCTTGAGATCCTTGATCACCGTCACAGAATCACCATCCTGCAATATCGTACCATTCGCATCCTTCCAGACGCGGGCCTTTGCCGACGCCGGAACTGGCGAATTGCTCCACTCATGAGCACACTCAGGGCAGGTCAGGAGGGTACCAACCTCATAGGTGTATTCCGAGTTGCATTTCGGGCAATTTGGCAAGTCGCTCATAATGATCCTTTTTCAAGATTTTCCGGCAAAAACTTTTGCGACATAATAATATTTTTTTTGACAGATAAAACCCGGAAAAGCCTCCTGCATTTTGCCACGCTGTACTCAATCGCCCAATTCAATGCAACAGAAGAGAGCAGAACCCAGCCCTGACAACAGCTTCCAGCACGGCATGCTGCTCTCTTCAGCACCCCTGACTCCCCAATTTGCTGAAACGCCCTCAGTATTTCATGATATACTGTGACTTCGGGTCATGCAGAATGCTTATCCACGACCCGTAAGTGGGATTGGGCAACATAAACCATTTCCTGCCCCAGTTGTTCGTGTTATCACCAACCAGACGATCACGTTCCTGGGGAGTGATACCGGATTTCACGCCAGCCAGAAAATCACCAAGATCATCCCCGAACAGCATCACGATCCGGTATTTTTTCGAAATATACTCCCTCCTGCTCTTCTTCTCGGAAGTCCAGCCAGCCTCTTCACCGAGTAACAGGAGATCTTCAGGCAGAACACCCCCCACACCGACCTTCGCAAGATTTTCTATCGTACCGGCTTCCTGGCAATATTCCGCTCCCGGAGTACCACCCTTTTTGCACTCCCGGTTGGAGATAAAGATAACCTTGACATTTTTGCCTCTCATTGCATTGATGAACTCAACCGCGCCGGGAACAGCCGGTGCATCTTTCAGTGCAACCCACTCATTCCATGTTACAAGGCTCCATTCACCACCTTCAAGAACCAGCTTCCCCATATACCTCGAATTATCCAGAACCGTTTCATCAATATCCATGACAATAGCTGGGGGTAATGAAGAACAGTCACCAACCTGTTCTTTGGCTGCCGTCCATGTGCGATCGTCAAGAGCGGCATCAATATTCTTCAACGCCGTATTGTAAGCCTGTATGGTGTTGGCTTTATACTCCGAAGCAGACTGCATCCACAGAAGGCTGTTGAAATTATTGTTGGCCGTTGATGCACAGCCGCTCGAAAGCAGCAGCAACAGAATGGCACCAATCGATCTGAAGAAATTGTTCATGGCAAGCACCTCCTGAATATTGAATTGATTCGGATACCAACAAGCCTGATACAGCAAACGAAATAAATATTATGGGCGTGTCCAAATCTGCCGGGCAGCATAATCCTCAAGCTTGAGCGCCATGGAGAACAGCTCGATCTTGTCAGGTACCACCTCGATCATCTTTCCAAACCAGTGCTCAGCCCACGCCTGAGGACGTCCGAAAAGACCGAACGCCTCCTCAAATCCGGGATCATCCTTCCTGAGAAGCCTCGCATGACCGCTTATCTGCAGGCCGGTGATATCGTGTATGTTGTCGGAAAATTCGGATGCAGGATCAAAAATGCCCACGCTGACATTGGGGTTCAGCTTGATGTTGCCAAGCTTGAGGCCCGGTTCGCCAGCCATGTAGAGGGTGAACCCTTTCGAGCGAAACAGGATGGGAGTGGAACGCGGCTCGTTGTCCCGGCTGGTCGAAAGCACGCAAAGCTGACGCGAGGCAAGAAACTTCAGAATACGCTCCTCAAGCTCACCGGAAGCAAGCTGCCTCGACACCTTTTTCGTAAAGATATCAGGTACATCCGGCTTCTCCTGTTCACTCATGACCTCCCCCTTTTCACTATATTACAGAAAACCATTTTACTCAAAGATCAACAAATTCCACCACTCTCTGCAACGATTTTTTCTAAGAATTTTCAAATGATTGAGCATCGGTTCCTGCAACCGGAATGAGATAATTTTCATCATTGACTTCACTCCTGAATTCCGGAATCGCTCTTTCCCCGTTTTTCACAGCTATCCTCTTCTTTTCTGTTCATACTCAGGAAAAATAGACATGTTCAAAAACCGCTGAATCCTCGTTCCAGATCACCAGCATATTTGTCACGGTGTATTGTTTCAGATGGCGCCTCAACACTTTGAAAAATTTATAGTTCGATTTCAATCACTCCTCAGTTGGCACGCTCAAGCCGTCAGGATTTTTCAATGACTGTTTCTCTTCGGAAGCCAGACGGCGTTCGACCTTCTTCACGTCTTCGGCGGGGGGCAGGGATTCCGGACAGATACCCCGTCCAAGTAGGGTATTCCGAACTGCCTTGTTGTTGGTGATGTGTTCGTTGGAAATGCCGCCTTCACTTTTCATCCCATGTTCGCGTGCATTGAAGATGGTGATTTCGGTGGCGAAGTCTTTGGCTTTCAGAATGATGGTTGGTGCAAAGTCAGCCAGCGGACGTTTATCCGGTACATTCCACTCGGCCTTCATTGCCTGTGTACTTTTGCCAAAAAGTACTTGATCGCCCTTGCTGCGGATCACAGCGAAATTCTCGGCACTTCCGGTCTGGGCAAAAGCGATTTCCTGCTTTCGTGAATCGCCATTCTGGGCTATGAGATAGCAGGCATAGCGTGTCAGCATGATGTCTGGAACCTCCTTGGTAGCTCCCTTTGGCATCTGGATCGTTTTGCCGACGTCGGCAAAATGATCTGACACCTTATGGCCGGAAAGTTCGCAAGCAGTTTTTGCTTTGGATACAACACCGACAAAGTTGTCCCACTTGCTATAGCCAAGCAAATACTGAAGATCGCGGGCCAGCCAATATTCTACTCCTCCTTCGACCTTCCGGGCGTGCGCCTCAAACGTTGTCGTAAGTGTCTGGATCAGTTCGGTTTTCATTGCTTCAAGAATTTGAGATGTTACCGGCAATTGTTATTAAACCTTCGTGCAGTAAGTCTCTCCATCGGTAGTTGTAAAGAAATCCTTTACAACTGAAAAGCACCAATATTTGCACTCCTGACGAACTGTTAAGCATTGCTGAACAGTTGCCTGGCACCTTCAGATTGAACCTGTAAGAATTCCTTACAAGTACCGGTGGGTGATTCCTTACGAAAATTCCTGATCGAGACGTTCCTTGAGAAACATTTTCAAAAGCGACTGATAGGGTACATCACGCTCATTGGCAAGTATCTTCAGATGATTGAGCATCGGTTCCGGCAACCGGAGTGAAATGGTTTTCATGGTTGGCTTCAGATTCGGAAACAGTGCCTTGCCAGCCTTGTTCCAATCCACGAACTCAGTTGAATCATGCGTTGACCAGAACTCCTGCTCCTCCGCTTCACTCCTGAATTCCGGAATCGCTGTTTTCCCGTTTTTCATAAATATCCTGTTCTTTTCTGTTCATACTGCGTGCTGAAATAACCCTGATCTGATCTTTACGAACAGTAAACACCAGAAAAAGAGGTTTGACCCGCTCCGTTTTACCCAATGCAAAAAACCTCTTTTCCATGCCAGAGTGTTTTTTATCATCAGCCACAATCAATGGCTGATTGAAAAAAATCTCTTCACATTCAGACATTGATACCCGATGTTTTTCCCAGTTCTTGGTCGAATTTCCCTTGTCCCACTGAAATCCCGAGATACCTTCAAAAATGGCCATAGAAAATTTGTATATTTTTGCAATATACGGAACACTGTGAATTCAGCAAAGCGCTTGAGTCAGATATCAAGCCAAGTCAACTCTCCAAAATTTGCGCCACATTGCAGGCTATCGTTGCCTCCAATTCGCGAGCCTGTGCATTCAGGAGTTCCAGTTCCTCGTTCAGCGTTTCGAGCTGCGCCTTGAAGTCCTCGTCGCTCACGGCTTCACCGGCGGCCACGCCCACATAGCGTCCGGGATTGAGCGACCAGCCTTGCGCCTCAATTTCCTTGAGGGTGGCGGCTTTGCGGAGGCCGGGGATGTCGCGATAGGCTGCAGAACTGGCATCATCAGCATCGCTCCCGTAGGAGGCTGGAGACTCTGCGGCAATAGAGAGCACCGTAGCGAAAACCTCTTCAATCTTCGCACGGTCGTCATCACCACCCCCATAAGAGAGAGGATACTCTGCGGCAAATGATGAGTTATTTTATTCGGAGCGGCAACAAAGAGTACTATTTATACGTCAAAAAGCTGCATTGCATGTATAGCATAAAATAAATCCATGATGCCTGAAGTAATAACAATCGTTATTCATTCAAACAAAAAAACTGCCGAGTGATATGAACAATTGTTATTACTTTAAACGAGAGCGAACCGAAAGACGAAATGAACAATTGTTATTGCTTTTGAATATAAAGAAAGCATACAGAATATCATCAATCCCGCCAGACAGATGTCGGAAAAAGCAGTTAAAATCATAAAATATAAGGTGATAACGAAAACGGCGCATCACAATTTTCACTCTTGTATTATTAAACTTCTTCAAGTACATTAGGTGCGCATGTTTATTTTCAAATTATTGAAAAAAGCGTCTCTTTATCGGCAAGTATTGCATACTTACAATGCAGTACTTATTTGTGTCAGCACATAATGATCCGATGATTGTAGTACAAACTCGTTCTTCTTTTGTCGAAGACACATACAAGTAAGGCGTTGCACACGGCTCACCATTAAGAGAGGAGAGGTGTTGTTGCCTCTTCAGGAATGTTGGCTTGTGTGTTTTGAACGCAATAACTGACAACGCATCTTTTTTTTCTTCCCAAACGCCACTGCAGCAGAGTTCAGTAACGGTTGTAAGTACTGCACAATTTTGCAACAACGTAGAATCGGGAGCTGACGGCACAGCATTCATCGGTAATGTGTGTACGGTCAAGAACTCTTGTTTCGGATTGGGCTTTCGGATTGGGCGACTGATGCGCCGAAAAATCAAAACATATTTTATAACTCAGTAACTATCAGCAAGGAGACTTTTGCATGAATCATGGCACCGAGTTCAGCCGAAGGGATTTCATCAAAATATCTTCACTTTTTCTTGCCGGATCAGCCGCACTCTCTACATTGCCAAGTGGCATCGTATCGGGATTGGGCAGCAATCCAATGAATGGAAAAGGTGAAAAAATCGTTTACTCGTTCTGCGAGCACTGTTTCTGGCGTTGCGGCGTAGCCGTGCATGTCAGTGACGGCAGAGTCACCAAAATCACCGGTTCGGAATACCACCCACTGAGCAATGGAAAGCTCTGTCCACGAGGCACAGGCGGAACAGGGCTTCTCTACGATCCTGACCGATTGGCTCATCCGTTGATTCGTGAACGTAAAGGGGGAAAGCAGTATTACCGGAAAGCCACCTGGGATGAGGCTATAACGGCTGTGGCCGGTGGACTGTACAAGATTCATGAGCAGCATGGCCCAAGCGCTATTGCCATGCTGCATCACGGTTTTGGCGTCTCGTTTTTCAAGAAGATGTTCTCGGAAATTGGCGTCAATAAAATTGCCAAGCCCTCATACGACCTGTGCTGTGGGCCTGCAAGACAGGCTACGGTATTGACATATGGTTACCCGAGTGACACACCGGAAGGGTTCGATATCATGAACAGCAAATACATGCTCTTCTTTGGCACGCATTTCGGTGAAAACATGCACAACACTGCTGTCCAGGAGATTTCAGAAGGGATACGGCGTGGTGCAAAGATTGTGGTTTTCGATCCCCGATTCTCGACACTGGCAGGAAAGGCTGAACATTGGCTGCCCATCAAGCCAGCCACTGATATTGCCATGATGCAGGCGCTCATGAATGTGCTGATCAGCGAAAACCTGTACGACAAAGAGTTTGTTGAACAGCATACCGTCGGGTTTGCGGAGCTTTGGGAAGAGGTGAAGGAGATGACACCGGAAAAAGCGGCCACAATAACCGACATATCCGCTGATTCCATCAGAACGGTTGCACGGGAATTTGCCTTCCATGCTCCTGCAGCCTTTGTGCACACTGGCCGGCGAACCAATTGGTACGGTGATGCCATGCAGCGCATCAGGGCTATCCAGATTCTTAACGCTCTGGTCGGAAACTTCAAGATGCCTGGAGGCGTCGTTGCCTTCGAAAAATATCCGCTGCCACAACCTCCGCCAGCACATGAACACCCTGCCTACGAAAAAGAGGTTCACAGCAAATATCCCTTTTTCCCGAAGGACGAACCGTCCAATACTATTGCCTCTCATGAAATTGTCCAGCAGGCTATTACCGGAGAGGTCAAGGCGCTCTTCATCTATGGGGTCAATCTCCCTGAAACCATGACTCTTGGTCGGCAAACCGCACTTGAGGCACTGCAGAAGGTCGATTTTTCAGTTGCCGTTGATGTTTTGCCTGCAGAGGTGACCGGTTACGTTGATGTGGTGCTTCCAGAGTGTACATACCTGGAGCGATATGACGATCTCGACAATGGCCGAGCATTCCGGACACCGTTTGTCGCGCTGAGGCAGCCGGCTGTTGCGCCCATGTTCGAATCGAAACCGGGAAATGAAATCGCCAGAATGATTACCGACAAGTGGGGCATCCATGGTGTATTTGCTCCGACGGTGGAGGCCGGGCTCGACAAGAAGCTCAAACTTGCAGGCAGTTCGCTTGAAGAGATCAAAAAAAGAGGCGTTCTGGTCATGCCGGCAACCGATCTTTATCGTAAACCCGGAGAACCGCTCAACCTGAACACACCGAGTGGAAAAGTGGAACTTGCATCAGCACAGCTCAAGGCTGGCGGATTCGATGCTGTTCCAAAATATACCAAACACCCTGAAGCGCCGGCTGGTTATTACCGCATGTTAACCGGACGAAAACCAATGCTGACCTTCGGACGCACGGCAAACAACCGGTTTCTCGGTGACCTGGCCACGGCACAGGAGAATGAGGTATGGGTCAATACAACAGTTGCATCGAAGCATCAGTTATCTCACGGCGAGTATGTTCATTTAAAAAATCAGGCGGGTATCGTTTCGGAGTTTCCGATCAAGGTCAAGGTGACCCAGCGTATCCGTACTGATGCGGTCTATATGGTGCATGGCTTCGGCCACAATGCAAAAGAGCTCAAGTGGGCTTATAAAAGAGGTGCATCTCACAATCAGTTGATCTCAAAAACAGACATTGATCCTGCCATGGGTGCTGTTGGCTTTCAGAACAATTTTGTGACATTTGTCAAGGAGATTTAAACGGTGAGCAATAAAAAGAACTACGGCATGATTATCGACACCCGTGTCTGCGTCGGCTGTTCAGCATGCGTCTATGCCTGCAGGGCAGAAAACGCTGTTCCTGAAGGCTACTGCCGTGACTGGGTCGTACAGGATACCTCGGGAAACTTCCCTCTCCTCTCTATGGAGAACCGCTCGGAGCGCTGTCAGCACTGCGATAATGCTCCATGCGTCACCTACTGCCCGACCGGAGCGTCGCACTACGATGAAAACGGAACCGTACAGATCAACCGTTCGCGCTGTACCGGTTGTAAAGCCTGCATGGCAGCCTGTCCATACGATGCCCGCTACGTGCACCCCGATGGATTCATTGACAAGTGCACACTCTGCAAACACCGTATCGAAAAAGGGTTGAAGACCGCCTGTGTCTCCATCTGCCCGACAGGAAGCCTGCACCTGGTCGATTTCGACAATATGACCCCTGAAGAGAAAGCCATGCTCAACGGCAAAGAGGTCTACCGACAGAAGGAACATGCAGGTACCGAACCGAAACTCTACTGGATTTCCGCAAGAAACAAACCCGGAGCGTAATTATGATTGATGGAATACATGAACTCGTTTCAACAAAAATGAATCCGAATGTCCTGCCGCACCTGCACATCTGGGAGTGGCACATTCCGCTCTACCTCTTTCTTGGAGGCATAGCCGGTGGTCTGCTGGTGATCACTTCAGTAATGATTGTCATGCGGCGTCACTTCGGCATCGGACCGAAAGACGAAGGTGATGGCTGCCCGTGTACTGCCGTCAGAATCGGTGCTATCCTCTCCCCGCTTCTCCTTGGCATCGGGATGCTTTTCCTGTTTCTTGATTTAACCCACAAGCTCTATGTATGGGCATTTTACACCACTATTCAGCCAACCTCACCAATGTCGGCTGGTAGCTGGATTCTCGTTGCCTTCTTTCCGCTGGCAGTGCTGCAAGCGATGGTTGTCAATCGTAAATACCTTAATACACTGAACATTGAGCTGCTCGACAAGTTGATCAAGTGGACAGATGACCACCTCCTCAAAGTTGCCCTGCTCAATGCCCACATCGGCGTCGGAATCGGTATCTATACCGGCATCCTGCTCTCCTTCTTCTCTGCACGGCCACTCTGGTCGAGTTCTATCCTCGGCATGCTCTTTCTGGTTTCAGGTATTTCGAGCGCATCAGCCCTCCTGTTGTTGTTCGCGCCAAAAGACGAGAAACACATTTACAGCCGAATAGACGCCAATGCCATCTGGATAGAGCTGGTCATCGTTGGTCTGTTCGTCCTTGGCGGCATCACCGGAACGGCAAACACACACGGCGCCATGATGCACCTTATCGTCGGCGACCAACTGATGGCAGGTATGTCTTATATGTACTGGTTCTGGGGAGTTTTCATTGCTGCAGGCCTGCTCCTTCCCCTCTTGATTGAATTTCTTGAAAATGCAGGATTCCACCTCCACCTTCCTCCGATTGCCCCTGTACTGGTGCTCATCGGTGGGCTTGTGCTCAGGTTCCTGATCGTTTTTGCCGGACAGACCTATCACACCTTCATGTAGGTCATCTCTCTGAAAAACCTCTCTTGAAAACCACCCCGTCATCTGCTGCGGGGTGGTTTTTTTACGTTCCAACACCCTCAGATATATTTTCATAAAGCCTTCAAAACTCTTTTCCCCTGATTATGTATATTGACCGTACCTGTTTCAATGACCCTTAACCTCATGACACCATGGTAGCCAGAATTCAGACCCTCTATCTTTTTCTTGTTGCTCTGCTCGCCGGAGCAAGCATGATGTTCCCCTTCTGGAGCTTCACCACCCCGACACTTTATGTTATCACGGATTTCACCCCTTTCCCCGAAGCGGGAATCATGCAAGTCACCAGCAGCTATGCCGCAGGAATCTTCTCTCCACTGACCGCTCTCGTCTCTCTTGCAGCTATCTTTCTCTATAAAAAAAGAGAGCTTCAGAAAAAACTCATCTTCCTTGGTATGCTCCTCTTCCTCGGCGACCTGTTTTCGGGGCTTGCCGCAGCACATTTCCTGAACCAGTATTTTTGCACCTCCTTTACGTTCACCCACAAGCCTGAAGCGGGATTATACATCCTTCTGCCAGAACCGCTACTTCTCTGGCTGGCGCTGAAAGGGGTAAAGAAGGATGACAAGATCGCCAACGCATACAAACGACTCTGAACGATGCGCATTGTCTGGTCAATCGGTGACCCTCACGGCATCGGGCCGGAAATCATCCTGAAAAGTTTTCTGAAACTGGAAGGCTCCGGCCACTCCTTTCTCGTCGCTGGCTCGTATCGTGTAATGGAATATTACCGGAATGCACTCGACCTGCCGGTGGAGCTGGAGCTGATCGAAAGCGCGACAGCTCCGGTACGGCATGGAGCTCTTCCTGTGCTGAGCATTGCTGAACCGGAGAATATCACCCCTGGCACCTTGTCGGCTGAGGCGGGAAAGCTCGCCCTGGAGTCGCTCCATGCGGCGGCTGAACTCTGCCGCGAAGGAGTGTGCGACGCCCTCGTCACCGCTCCAATCAACAAGGAGTCCATTGCACTGGCTGGCTCCGACGAAAAAGGGCACACCGGATTTCTGGGCAAGATGTTCGGAGTTCCCTCCCCCACCATGATGTTCTATGACCCGGTCACGGAACTCAGGGTCGCCCTTGCCACCATTCATGAGCCCCTTGAGCAGGTTCCCGCTCTGATCAGGAAGATGGATCTTGATGCCTTTCTCTCTGCGCTGACGTCATCGCTTAAAACCGATTTTGCAATTGCCACCCCCCGCATTGCCCTGCTCGGTCTCAATCCCCACGCATCCGACGGCGGAGTGATGGGCTGCGAAGAGCAGGAGATTATCCGCCCCTGCATCGAAAGACTTTCAGACCGCCTCCAGGTGGAGGGACCCTTCCCTGCCGACGGCTTTTTCGGCTCAAAAATGTACCAAAATTACGATATTGTTGTGGCGATGTATCACGACCAGGGGCTGCTCCCCTTCAAGGTGCTCGCCTTCGACACCGGGGTAAACGTCACCCTTGGCTTGCCGATTGTGCGTACTTCGCCCGACCACGGCACCGGTTTTACCATTGCCGGAAAAGGCATCGCATCCGAAAGAAGTTGTTACGAGGCAACGCTGCTTGCCATTACCATCGCCCGGAACAGAATAAAACAAACAGAACTCCCATCATGATCTCATTCATAAACGTTGACCTTGAACTCGATAAAAAACCGGTTTTCAAAAACCTCAACCTGAACATTGAATCCGGAGAGCTGCTCTATATTGTCGGCAAAAGCGGCAGCGGAAAGTCAACGCTCCTCAAATCGCTCTACATGGATGTGCGCCCGAAAAAGGGAGAGATACGTATTGCCGGATACAGTTCACGCGCCATCAAAAAACGGCAGATACCGCTTCTGCGCCGTAAACTCGGCATTATTTTCCAGGACTTCCGCCTCCTCGAAGACCGCAATGTCTATGACAATCTCGCATTTGTGCTGAAAGTGACCGGCACCAAAGAAAAGCTCATTGCAGGAAAGGTAATGCATGCGCTCGAAAGCGTCGGCCTTGAACATGCAGCCAAACTGATGCCCCTCCGCATGTCGGGAGGAGAGCAGCAGAGAATATCCATCGCCCGTGCACTGGTACGCGAACCCCTCGTCATCCTTGCCGATGAACCAACCGGCAACCTCGACCCTGATACTTCACTCGAAATTCTCGAATACCTGAAAAGAATCCACCAGAAAGGGATCACCGTCATCATCGGCACCCACGACTACGAGCTGGTCTGCCACTCCCCTTCCAGAACCTTGCAAATCAAGGATCTCAACCTTGTGGAAACCACCATGGAAGCTTGTGCTACAGGGTTCAGACCGACGGGAGCAGCATTACAGGCCTGACACCAGAAGCGCCTGAGCGGCATTTGGGGGTGAACTTGCGCAGCGGGCAGAAGGAAAATCGCACTCAACGCAATTTGTCCCGGAAGGTAATCGTTCTTGATGAATAACGACAAGGGGGCAGCGCTTATTGGTATACGTAGCGTTCCAGCCCATCAGGAGCAAGATCCTCACCTTCGGGCCAGCAGATACCGCCAATTGGATCGATACTGACTTGACGAAAATACCTCTCCTGACGCAGGCGCCAGTAGGCATCGCGACTCTCTATCAATGGTTCGAGATTCAGGGTTAGCTCTTGGCCATTCGTGAGTCTGACTTTCAATCTCAGGCCTGAAAGTGGTATCACTTCCACAACCTGCACCCATGGTGTTTTAAGTAGTGAGTTCATTCCACTTTATCATTAAATCCTCTTTATTACTTAAAATAAAGTTTTTTATTTTGCGCAGTTGTGCGGTCGGCATCTGGCCAGCGCTCAAGTCGCCACTCTCCAGACTGAACGATCCGGCATAATCGCCATACATTGCGTGGCAATGAGGCTTTTCATGATCATCCATGTACATGTAGATCGAAATACCAAAGAAAAAGGCTACGCGCGGCATGGTAATTCACTGTTCAATCTTAAGTGTCTCATGATACCAACGACTCTCAAAAGGTTCTTGCAAGCAATTTATACTATTTTTTTTTAGAGGCACAATATTTCAATTATTGAGCTCATTATGAGTAGATCATTATGTCAAGTATTATATCCCTTATAGCGTTATGAACCGCTGAAGAGCACCCTCCACTCAATTCCCAATTTCTTCCTTTCTGAAAGGATGAAATCTCGTATATTATCCCTATCATGAAGAAAGAAACCATAAAACAGATCATCAGAGACTTCCACGTCACGGCGTTGCCAGCCCTGAAACGGCGTTCGCTGCAGGTGCCTCTGGATACGGGCAAGATCATTACCCTTGTGGGAGTGCGGCGTAGCGGCAAAACCTCTTTGCTGTTCAACGTCATCAGTGACCTCCTGCACAAGGGAGTGCCGATAACCTCAATCCTCTATGTCAACTTTGAAGATGAGCGGCTTGATTTGAAAACAGAAGAGCTGGATCTCCTCTTGCAGGCATGGCAGGAGCTTTATCCGAATATGCTCCTTGATGAGTGCTCTTTTTTCTTCGATGAAATCCAGAATATTGCGGGGTGGGACAAATTTGTGCGGCGCATCTATGACCGTGGCACGAAAAACATCTTTATTACCGGCTCAAACGCCCGATTCCTGAGCAGCGATATCGCCACCAGTCTGCGAGGCAGAACCATCAGTTATGAGGTCTTTCCCCTCTCCTTCAGTGAGTACCTGACCTTCAAGGGTGTTACGCCAGACCTGAACAGCACACACTCCATCGCCCTCATCAATCATCATCTGGAGAACTATCTCACGCATGGTGGCTTTCCGGAGGTGATCGGGTATGATGATGCCTTGCGTAACCGGGTGTTGCAGGAATATTTCAATGTTATGATCTACCGTGACCTGATTGAGCGGTACGAAATCAAAAACCTTCCTGCACTGAAATTCTTTCTGAAGCGGATCATCTCATCGGCAACAAAGCAGTTTTCGGTCAACAATATCTATAACGAATTGAAGTCATCAGGATTCAAGATCAGCAAGAACCTGTTGTACGACTACCTCGAAGCTGCCGTAAATATATACCTTGCGCAAATTCTGAGGAAATATTCCAGTTCACTTGTTGATCGGGAACTTGGAGAGAGGAAGGTCTATGTGATCGACACTGGCCTCTTGAATGCTCTTGACTTTAAATTTTCGGACGATACCGGCAAAGCATTGGAGCAGGCTGTTTTTCTGGAACTCAAGCGGCGGGAAAAGGAGATCTACTTTTTCAAGGACAAATCAGAATGTGACTTCATTGTCAAAACGGGTTTCGATGTAACGGAGGCGATTCAGGTTTCGGCCACTATCAGTGATGCAAAAACGCGCCACCGGGAGCTTCGCGGCCTGACGGAGTGCTGTAACAGGTTCGGTTTGCGCAGTGGCCTGATTATCACACTCAACGGAGCGGAAGAATTTGAGCATCACGGAATAGCCATTACAGTCATGCCGCTCTATCGCTGGCTGTTGCAAAAGTAAGCCGCGTTTATTGCTTATGTGTAGCGTTCCAGCCCGTCAGGAGCAAGGTCTTCACCTTCGGATCAGAGCGATGTGGTTTATGCTTCTTCAGCCGTGACCGTTTACAGTGCTTTGTTCAACCATTTTTTCATACAGGTACTCTGGAGCGAGATCGGCATCGTTTTCCCACCTGATGGTATGGACAACATCTGATACTTCAAATGTTCTGAATATGTTGTAATCTTTAAGTTTTTCAAACATAGCACCCCAAAGGGCATCCTTCAGATCGACCACCCCGCTTGCACCGTTGTTAAAGGTAATCTGTATCCGATACTCTTCCATGTATTCAGCCTTGGTAACTTCTAACATAATCATTTACTCCAATGGCGGGATTTTATTTAAAGGTTCATGCCTTTCTGCCAGATTCCAGTCTTCAAGAAGATTGTCTTTGTAAATTTCGTACCATTCCATCAAAGAGTGAAGGGCACGCTTCGGAAAACGACCATCAACTATTCCTGAAAGAATTTCAACGATTACTTTGTAGTCGCCATATTGTGCGTGAAAATGAGGCGGGCTGTGATCATTGTAGAGCATAGTGATAATTATTCCAAGAAATCTGCTCAGTTCCGGCACGTTTTCTCCTTTTCTCTTTTCGTTTAAGACCAGCAAATAATTCCACAGACTAACCTCTCTCGACTGTTTGAACAACGTTACCGTTGACCTCTTGCACAGGGTTTGCTTTGTAATAAAACCGCTTTTCGAAGTATAACAAACAATTTCAGGCCATCAAAACAGATGACAACACACTCTAACCCGGCATCAATCATTTGGTTCGTCGATCACTCTTCCCCTCCAACTAAAAAACGTCCTCACAGGAAGGAAAACTTTTGATATTTCTTCCTTCCCGGAAAGACAGGAGCTTTACAGGCCGGGACGGGATGACAAAAAAAGGCAACAGAGAGAAAACCGCAGAAAAAGCTTTAACTTCACCCGCAAATCCAGCCCGCTTCCGGCGGCGCTTTTTCCTTTAAAATCAATGCTGCACTTTTGGCTCTCGACTACTCCACCCTGAACCTTCTCCGTCAGAACCATCCGGCATGGCGCCTTTTGTGCGCCCAGCATGTGCCGTTGGTGGCCGGGTTTCTGCACCGGGTCTTTATTGTGCCCAATGTGCGGATTCTCTCGCAGGCCGATCTGGTTGAGGCGCTGGAGGATGAGCTGTTCGCCCTGCGCCAGCAGCTCGGCGCCGACGCACTTCCGGGAACGGCTCAAAATTACCTGAACGATTGGGCCGATAACGACAAGGGGTGGCTGCGCAAATTCTATCCGGACGGGACGGATGAGCCTCACTTTGATCTGACGGCCTCAACCGAAAAGGCGCTGGCCTGGCTGGAGGGGTTGACGGAGCGGGCATTTGTGGGGACGGAGTCGCGGCTGCTTACCCTGTTTGAACTTTTGCGGCAGATGAGCACGGGGAGCCAGGCTGATCCTGAATTGCGGATTGCGGAGCTGCAAAAGCGGCGTGACGATATTGATGCCGAAATTGAACGCATCCGTGCCGGAGAAATATCGCTGCTCGATGATACCGGCCTCAAGGATCGCTTCCAGCAGTTTCTGCAACTGGCCCGTGAGTTGCTGACCGATTTTCGCGAGGTGGAGCATAACTTTCGCACCCTCGACCGCCGGGTGCGTGAGCGCATTGCCCTCTGGGAGGGAGCCAAGGGGGCGCTGCTGGAGCAGATCATGGGTGAGCGTGACGCCATCGCCGATTCGGATCAGGGGAAAAGTTTTCGCGCATTCTGGGACTTTCTCATGTCGCAGTCGCGCCAGGAGGAGCTGAGCCTGCTGCTGGAGGAGGTACTGGCCTTGCCCCCGATTGTCTCCATGCGCCCCGACAACCGTCTGCGGCGTGTTCACTACGACTGGTTGGAGGCCGGAGAGCATACCCAGCGCACGGTGGCCCGCCTCTCCGAGCAGTTGCGCCGCTTTCTTGATGACAAGGCGTGGCTTGAGAATCGGCGCATCATGGATATCCTGCACAACATTGAAACCCAGGCTCTTGATGTGCGTGAAGACATCATCCCTCCAGGTGCGTTTATGCCTCTCGATGGCTCCTCTGCGGCGATCGAACTGCCCCTCGAAAGAACGCTCTATCGCACACCTTTCAAGCCTTTAATCGCAGGAGTCGCTCTGGATGAAGGTGATGCAGAGATTGATACCGCCGTGCTTTACGCCCAGGTGGTGGTCGACCGGGCTGAGCTGTTGCGCAATATCCGTCTGGAACTGCAGATGCGCAGCCAGGTCACCCTTGGAGAGGTGGTTGAGCGTCACCCGCTGCATAACGGACTGGCCGAACTGGTGGCCTATCTGCAACTTGCCGGAGAGTGGCCACGGACGACGGTGGATGAAGGAGTTGAGGAGCAGGTACAATGGCAAAGCTCGACAGGCATAACCCGTAAGGCCACCTTGCCGCGTATTATTTTATTAAGAAACGGATAATGAACCATACAGAGAGTGAAAACAGCGCAGCCCCTTTTCATGGTCAGGAGCTTGCGTCAATCGTGGTTCCCCTGTTAAAAGGGGTGATCTACCAGGAGGATAGTCCTGCACTATGGGGCTCTTTACTCAACCTGATGGCTGCCGTTCGCGATTACGTGGCGGTACTTGGCCTGGAGTTAATCCTCGATGAATCTGAAGGATACGCTTTTTTACGATCGAATTCCGAAGGAGACCCGGAGGGGACGAACAGCGCTCCCCGGCTGATGGCACGCCGCCAGCTCTCCTACCCGGTCAGCCTGTTGCTGGCGCTACTGCGCAAAAAACTGGCCGAATTTGATGCGGGCGCTGGCGACACACGCCTGATTCTTTCGCGGGACGAGGTGGTGGAGCTGATCCGGATTTTTCTTCCCCCCGCCAGCAATGAGGTCAAGCTGATTGACCAGGTTGATGCCACGCTGAATAAAATCGCCGATCTTGGTTTTATCCGCCGGTTACGGGGAGAGCGACAGATGATTGAGGTGCGCCGGATTATCAAGGCCTTTATCGACGCCCAGTGGCTGGCCGATTTTGATAAACGGCTTGACGAATACCTGCAGCGTCCGGTAAAAGGAATGGAGAAAGATGATGAGTGAGTCGCTTGAAATGGGATTTGTTGCCGATGACCGTCTGGTGTGACGATTGATAAGCATTATTTTACATGAGTTCATACATCTCATACGATAAACTTCAGAAAAGCTGTATTCTTTGGGATACGTTTATTAGATTCTGAATATGATAGAAGTACAACAAACAGACGTTTTTTCAAAATGGTTGTCGGCACTTCAGGATCGTACGGCAAAAGCTCGTATCCTCGTTCGAATCGACAGGCTCGGGTTGGGTTTAACCGGAGACACCAAACCTGTAGGAGGCTCCGTTTCAGAACTCAGAATCGATTATGGCCCAGGTTATCGGCTTTACTATACCTGGCGCGGGCGTGAACTCGTTTTGCTCTTAGCAGGTGGCGATAAAAGTACACAGACACGCGATATTCAGAAAGCCAGATTACTTCTTGCAAATCTTGAAACAGATGAGATCCCATGAAAACAAAAACACGATCCTATGATGCTGCGGAATATCTTGCCACTGAGGAGGAGATGGCGGCATATCTTGAAGCCGCACTTGAAGAGGGTGAGCCCGCGCTTGTTGTTCAAGCCTTGGGGACAATCGCTAAAGCAAGAGGGATGTCTCAAATTGCTCGTGAAACAGGCCTTGGTCGCGAAAGTTTATACAAGGCACTTTCTCTGGGAGGGAATCCTGAATTTGCAACTGTTATTAAAGTAATTCGGGCATTAGGTATCCGTTTACACGCCGAAACCGCCACCAAGTAATAAGGCGGGATCTGTTTTTGAACCAGCAATTCCAGATTCGACCTGCAACCACTGAATACAATGGGGTTTAACATTTAAATTTCGTAACATTCCGAGTGTCAAACGGGAATTTTCTTCTCTAGGTATATAAAGTTTTTATAGATCTTCGTCGAAATATTGAGGGTTAGCCTGGCGCTGATTGGTTGTCATTCCCGCCGTTTGTCGTTTCCTTGAGACTCTTCGGTACCGGTGATAGCGGTATTTGTTTATTCTGTCGCCTTTCGCTACATTTGTAGCAAAACTATCGGGGAGAAATAATTATGGGAATGCCAGTACGAATAGATGATACCTTGTACGGACAAGCAAGAGCACAGGCCAAGGCTGAGCATCGCACCATTGCCGGGCAGATTGAGTTTTGGGCGATGATCGGACGGGCGGCTCTCGACAATCCAGATTTACCAATCGATTTTATTCGGGATCTTCTGGTTGCAAGGGCAGAGGGTGAGTCGCTCTCAACACCATTCGTCCCGGAAGGGCATCGTTCTTGATGAATAACGACATTCAGGTTCATCAAAGCACTCTTTTCAGGCGTACTTATAAGAGGCTGCACCCAAACGAGAAGGCTGATGTTGATGATGCCATTGCTGAAATTATCAAAGATCCAACTGTGGGTGAGCCAAAAAAGGGTGATCTGGCTGGTGTTTTTGTCTATAAATTCAGATGTAACGGTCAACTTACCCTGCTCGCCTACGAGTATGACGCTGTAAGCCGTCTCCTGCTTCTTTTGGGCTCCCACGAAAACTTTTACAGAACACTCAAGCGTTGATGCTGCCCAGTCCTGCGAAAATACCACAGTCAAATGTGTCACATTTTATGGCAAGCTTCTTATGAACACCAATGCTCAATCGAAATGTGAAAGAGCCTGCAAAAAAGATAACCAACTTGACGAATACCTTGCAGCAGCCGGTAAAACTGATGGAGACAAATAATGAGTGAGGCGGTTGAAATGAGATGTATTGCTGATGACCGTCTGGCCGGTTTTCGACTGCAACGTCTTGAGATATTCAACTGGGGCACCTTCGAGGGCAGGGTCTGGACACCCAAGCTGGGCGGGAAAAACGGCCTCAATTCTTTTTGCCTTAAATTTGAATAAAATAACATGTCCAAAATCACTATTATAATTACTGGACTGGTAATAGCAATAATAATTATACTATTATTGCCTTTTCATAATTTTATTTCACAATTCAAGAATGACGAACTACAACAATGGATTGCATGTATTTATGCTGTTACAGCTTGGTTAAGCTTTTGCTCTTTTATTGGCGTCATTTATACTGTTTCCATTCAATTCAATGAACTAAAACTATCCAGAAAAGCCCAAGAGAAACAAACCGATTATGCGCGACTGAATGCTTTGACCATATTAAACGAATATTATCAAACAGAATATAACCGTCAACTACTCATAATCAAATCATTACAAGGTATGGAAGGAGGAAAAAAAGCAACAGAAAAATGCTTAGATACATTAGATTTATTACACGAAACTATAACGGAAATTGAAAAGTATCACACTACTCTCTGTAAATCAAAAACGTAATTTTTTTATGTTGACTATTATTTGAGGTCGCTTCAAAAAATCGGATTTTAAAACCTTTCAAGAGAATTTTTGAATTCACATGATCGCATTTAATTAAACTTTTGCACTATGAGTTGGAAGAATGGACGATATATATCTGGAACAAGAGGCGTTGTTTTTCGTTTGGAACAGATGAAAAAACAAAAAGGAAAACGTAAAGCAAAGGAATCCGCTTTATTAACTATAGTAAAGTTGATTTTTTTAGTTTGGCTTCTTATTGTACTTATATTTTGAGTGCCACAAGACAAATACTATTGACCTGTTTGTACGAACTAATAGTTAGTCGTTATCTTTGTGGCTTTACCAGAAGACAGCAAAAGAATGAAGTAGGAACTAACGGATATTGATGAATGAAGATAGGCTAAAATCTAACTTGATCTATTTACTATAAAAAAACTCCTAGACTTGCAGTTAATGGTCGATTAGAATAACGATATTGAACCTGTTATTAAATCTGATACAAAAAGGAGCAACCGTATGAGTGAAACACAGTTTACATTTGAACCGCTTATTAAAGCAACCCGTAATACCGGAAGCAGAACATCCAGTTATCCATTTGACGCTATGCCTGAACCAACCGCAGAAGGACATTACGCCACATGGTACTCCCCTGTGGGTGAAGATACGGTGAAAAAAGTGCAGAGCGCAGTGGGAGCAATTAACCGAAAGTATTCTGAAGAAACAGGTGAAATCAAGATCAGTACCAAGACAGGTAAAGAGATACCGGTTCTTCGCCCTATTCGCAAATACTCGGTTACTGTTCGCTATGTACCGAAAGAAGCTGAAGAGTTCGCTGGTGAGCCTTATGCCATAGTTCAGAGGATTAAGTAGTATTTAACTATGGCAATCAACCGCAAAGCTCTTGATTTAGTATTGTATTTAGATGAGTAAAATGGAATTATCATTTGCAATGTAACACAAACCAAAAAGCACGGTAGCTCTAAGGCAAAAGATACAAAAAAGAGCCGCAAAAAAGAGCATCATATCAGTTCTGTCGGGACGCTCAATGGCTGGCAGATTTTGACAACTGGCTTGACAAATACCGTGCAGCGACCGGTAAAACTGATGGAGAAAGATGATGAGTGAGTCGCTTGAAATGGGATTTGTTGCCGATGACCGTCTGGCTGGTTTTCGCCTGCAACGGCTTGAGATATTCAACTGGGGCACCTTCGATGGCAGGGTCTGGACGCTCAAACTTGGTGGAAAGAACGCCCTCCTCACGGGAGATATCGGCTCCGGAAAGTCAACGCTGGTCGATGCCGTGACTACCCTGCTGGTGCCAAGCCAGCGCATTGCCTACAACAAGGCAGCAGGCGCCGACAACCGTGAACGCACCCTGCGCTCATACGTGCTCGGCTACTTCAAGTCGGAGCGGCAGGAGAACCTCGGAGGTGGCGCCAAACCGGTCGCCCTGCGCGAACTCAACGGCTATTCAGTCATTCTCGGTGTCTTTCATAACGAAGGCTACGACAAGACCGTCACCCTCGCCCAAATTTTCTGGATGAAGGATGCCGCACAGCCAGCGCGTCTCTATGCCGCATGTGAACGTGATCTTTCCATCGCTGCCGATTTTTCAGCCTTCGGGACTGAAATTTCAACCCTGCGCAAGCGGCTGCGTGGAGCGGGAGTTGAGCTGTTTGAAAGCTTTCCACCCTACGGTGCCTGGTTCCGGCGACGTTTCGGGATCGAAAATGAACAGGCGCTCGAGCTGTTTCATCAAACCGTCTCGCTCAAGTCGGTGGGAAACCTCACCGATTTCGTCCGTCTCCACATGCTTGAGCCCTTCACGGTTGAGCCGCGCATTGCCGCCCTTATCCAGCATTTCGAAGATCTCAACCGGGCGCACGAAGCTGTCCTCAAAGCAAAGCGGCAGATAGAGATGCTTGGCCCTCTGGTGGCAGATTGCGATACGCACCACACCATGGCCGAGCGAGCCGAAGAGCTGCGGGCATCGCGCGACAGCCTTCGCCCCTGGTTCGCCTCCCTCAAACTCGAACTGCTCGAAAAACGCCATGTCTCGCTGCATGAGGAGCTGAACCGTCACCAGATCACCATCGAGCGTCTCGACGAGGAGCGGCGCACCCTGCAGGGGCGTGACCGTGAACTGCGCCGAACCATCGCTGAAAATGGAGGCGACCGGATTGAAAGTATCGCCGCTGAGATTCGGCAGCATCAGCAGGAGCTTGAACGGCGCAACCAGAAGGCAACCCGATATGGAAAACTTGCCAGCCAGCTTGGGGAGCATCCGGCAACGAACGCCGAGGAGTTTTATCAGCAGCGTGCCGGCCATGCAGCAATGCACGAAGCAACTGCCGAAGCTGAAGTGCGGGTGCAAAACGATCTCAATGAGGCTGGAGTTCTCTTTACCCAGGGACGTCAGGAGCATGAGCTATTGAGTGCAGAGATCAAGAGCCTGAAAGAGCGCATGAGCAATATTGATGAAAAACAGATTGCCATGCGCCGTTCGCTCTGCAAGGCGCTGAATCTCGCGGAGGTTGAGATGCCCTTTGCCGGCGAGTTGCTTCAGGTTCAGGAGGGAGAGCAGCTCTGGGAAGGAGCCATTGAGCGGGTGCTCCGCAACTTCGGCCTCTCGCTGCTGGTGCCCGACCATCACTACCCGAAGGTGGCCGAATGGGTAGAACGCACCAATCTGAAAGGAAGGCTGGTCTATTTTCGGGTGCGTCCACTCTCTCGCAGCGAACAGTTACCCGATCATCCGGCCTCACTTGCCAGAAAGCTTGCCATCAAAGGCGATTCTCCTTATTTCGACTGGCTCGAACGGGAGGTAGCCCATCGTTTCGATCTGGTCTGCTGCATGAGTCAGGAGGAGTTTCGGAGGGAGAAAAAAGCGATCACCCAGGCAGGCCAGATCAAGTCACCCGGTGAACGGCACGAAAAGGATGACCGCCACCGCCTCGACGATCGCAGCCGCTACGTGCTCGGATGGAGCAATGCCGCCAAAATTGCCGTCCTCGAAGAGAAGGGCAAGCAGCAGCAAAACGAGCTGACCAAACTTGCGGGACACATCAGCACTTTGCAGCAGGAGCAGAAAACGCTCAAGGAGCGCCTGACCATCCTCTCAAGGCTTGGCGAATATCCTGATTTCAGCGATCTCGACTGGCAGCCACTCGCCGTTGCCATCGCCCGACTGGAGAAAGAAAAACGCGACCTTGAAGCGACCTCCAATATCCTGCAAACCCTGACCGAGCAACTTGCCGCAGTGGAACAAAAGCTGCATGAGACGGAGCAGCAGCTTGATGACCGAAAAGATAAACGCTCAAAAATAGAGCAGAAAATCAGCGTCATCACCGAATTGCAGCAACAGACTGCAGCGCTGCTCGATGAAGCGGGAGGCGAAGCTGCCGCACGTTTCCCCCTGCTCCAGCTCATGCGCCAGGAGGCTTTCGGCGACCAGTCGCTGACGGTTGAATCGTGCGACAATCGCGAACGGGAGATGCGCGACTGGCTCCAGGCAAAGATTGACAGCGAAGACCGGAAGCTCTCCCGATTGGGCGAAAAGATCATCAGGGCGATGACCGAATACAAGGAGGAGTGGAAGCTTGAGACCCGTGAGGTGGATGTCAACATTGCTGCAGGGTCGGAGTATCGTTCGATGTTTCAGCAGCTCCAGGCTGACGATCTGCCGCGCTTTGAGGGACGGTTCAAAGATCTGCTCAACGAAAATACCATCCGGGAGGTGGCCAATTTTCAGTCGCAACTGGCCCGCGAACGCGAAACCATCAAGGAGCGCATTACCCGCCTCAATGAATCGCTCACGCAAATCGACTTCAATCCGGGACGATACATCACCCTCGAAGCACAACTGAACCTCGATGCCGACATTCGTGACTTTCAGTCGGAGCTGCGAGCCTGCACCGAAGGGACGCTGACCGGCTCGGATGATGCGCAATACTCCGAAGCCAAATTCCTCCAGGTGCGCCGCATCATCGACCGCTTCCGTGGCCGTGAAGCCTATGCCGACCTCGACCGGCGCTGGACTGCCAAAGTGACCGACGTGCGCAACTGGTTCGTCTTTGCCGCCAGCGAACGGTGGCGCGAAGATGACAGCGAACATGAACACTACGCAGATTCAGGGGGAAAATCGGGAGGACAGAAGGAGAAGCTCGCCTACACCGTCCTTGCCGCCAGCCTTGCCTACCAGTTCGGCCTCGAATGGGGCGCCGTGCGCTCACGCTCCTTCCGCTTCGTGGTCATTGACGAGGCTTTCGGACGCGGCTCCGACGAATCGGCCCAGTACGGACTGCAACTCTTTGCCCAGCTCAACCTGCAACTGCTCATCGTCACCCCCTTGCAGAAAATCCACATCATCGAGCCCTTCGTCTCCAGTGTCGGCTTTGTGCACAATCAGGAGGGGCGCTGCTCGGTATTGCGCAACCTCACCATCGAAGAGTATCGCGCCGAAAAAGAGAGGTCGGTGGAATGAACTGGACAACCCCCGCCGAACTCAAGGCCCAGGTGCAAAAGCTCTGGGATCGGGGCCTCATCCTCTCCTCCCTGATTGGCGGTGAATCGGTTTTTCCCCGTCGCTTGACGCTGAAAGGGCCCGACTCCAGAGAGTTAAGCAACTCATTTGCCGAAGTGCGCGACTGGCTTGCCCGACTCACCAGCGCAGCCAAACCGTACCGGATTGTGTGGCGCACGGTCAACCACCGCATTCTGGGAGCCAATGAACTTCCGGCAGAGATCTGGATTGATGCACTCGACGAAGCCCTCGTCTGGATTGGCAAGCGGCAGGAAGCACGGCAGTTCGCCGCCATGGTCACGCTCACCCGCGACTGGCAACCCGCGCTTCTCCCCTGGCTGGCAAAACGCCCCCTTCGAGCCCTTGAACTGGCAGAAGAGTGGCCCCGCATCCTCTCCATTCTCGCCTGGCGTCTCAAGCATCCCCGGCCCGGCATCTATCTGCGCCAGATCGACCTGCCCGACGTGCACAGCAAATTCATCGAAGGGCACCGGGGCGTGCTTGGGGAGCTGTTCGACCTCGTTCTTCCGCCGGAGGAGATTGACGCAACGGCCACCGGAGCCATCGGGTTTTGTAGGCGTTACGGCTTTCAGGATAAACCCCTGCGGGTACGATTCCGGATTCTTGACCCATCACTGGCGCTGCTCTCGACGAAGAGCGATCAGGATATCACGGTGACGCAGGAGACCTTTGCCCAACTGGAACTGCCTGTTACAAAGCTCTTCATCACCGAAAACGAAATCAACTTTCTCGCCTTTCCCGAGGTTCCCGAGGCAATGGTAATTTTCGGAGCCGGGTATGGGTTTGAGAATCTGGCATCGGTCGAATGGATGCGTAACCGCGTTATCCACTACTGGGGCGACATCGACACTCACGGCTTCGCCATCCTCAACCAGTTGCGCGGGTTCTTTCCCCACGTGGCTTCCCTGCTGATGGACAGTAAAACATTGATGGAGCATCAACCGCTCTGGGGCGTTGAACCATCTCCCGAAACCGGTGCACTCATGCGACTGACCGCTGATGAGAGTGCGCTTTACGATCAGTTACGTAAAAATGAGCTGGGCCATCAGATACGACTGGAACAGGAGAAGATCGGGTTTGAGTGGCTGGTGGAGGCGCTGGGGAGATTTTGATGATCTTGCAGAAAAAAGGATATTCATGAAGGCCGCAATTCAGAATGTCATAAACCATAACCAGCGGATGCTTTCGAAAAGCGAGCAAAGATAAATAAATCATCGATTGGACAATCGAGAGAATGGGCCGATCTTAACGACTGAAAATATTTCAGACTGTTAATGAAAAAAGAGAATACATCACCAAGCCACCTCTCCATCATGGTCTCCTCGACCGTGTACGGAATTGAGGAGCTGCTTGAGCAGATTTATGCAATGCTCAGTGGATTTGGATATGAAGTGTGGTGTTCACATAAAGGCACAGTCACGGTGTATCCTCATCAGACTGCACTGGATAGTTGTTTGGCTGCGGTCGAGCGTTGTGATCTCTTTCTCTGTATCATTACGCCCCAATATGGCAGCGGCGTGTTGCCAGACGGGCTTGGATTTACGCATCAGGAATTGCTGAAGGCCATCGAACTGGGCAAACCACGCTGGATTCTGGCGCATCATCACATTCCCTTCGCCCGATCGTTATTCATGAAGCTCGGTTGCAAAAATGCCAAGGAGCGCGAGGAGATGTTTGCTAAACTTGGATTCGACACCAAAGAGGAAAAGAAAAAACTCAAGCAGCGGGAGCAAACAATTATTGATGATTTTCGGGTGATCGACATGTATGATGCAGCGATTCGACGCGATCTCAAAACTTATCAGGATCGTACCGGCAACTGGGTACAAAAATTCTCTTCGAATGATGATGCAAAGCTTTTTGCCAGCGCACAATTTGGCCGATACAGAGATGTGGAGGATTTCATACAAAATCATTTTAGCAATCCCGATGCAATCCGCCGAGAAATAGAAAGGAGGGACAGTAAATGAATGTTAGAAATCTGACCGAAGAACTCATGGGAAAAGACAAATCCGATCGCATTGAGTTTATTGCATCATCCCAGGCAGAAGAGTTGATTGGCCGTGCCGTGTGTGCGCTGCTCAACACCAAAGGTGGTAGCGTTCTGATCGGTGTCGATGATCATGGCCAGGTACTCGGCGAACCAGGCGAAAAAGATACTGAAGCACTCCGTATCTTCCTGCATAAACATGTTACCCCTCAGGTATTGTTCACCGTTACTCTGGATGATGTTCAGGGAGGCAAGGTCATTTCTGTAGATGTACCGGAAGGCTCTGACCGCCCCTATGTTTTCGACGGGGCGATTTACATCAAGAAGGGAACGAATATTCGAGCGGCCGACGCTACAACAATGCGCGATATGGTGGTACGGCAATCCCGTGAAACCGAGCGCTGGGAACGTCGCGCTGCTGTCGGCCTTGCCATTGACGATCTTGATCGTAAACTGCTGGATGAGACGGTACGCAGGGCACAGGATCGCCGAGGGTATCAATTTGAAGAGGCTCACAACCCTGATACCGTACTTGCAGACCTGGCCTTGGCCCGGTTCGGTCAATTGACCAATGCTGCAGATGTGTTGTTTGGCAAGCGTGTTTCACTGCGCCATCCGCAGACGCGACTGCGGGCGGTTCGCTATGAGACGGATCGCGGAGATAATTTTATTGATGAACAGGTGTACGAGGGGCCAGCATTCTACCTCCTGGAAGAAGCGATGAACTTTCTCAAACGGCATGTTGCGATTGCTGCCGAATTCAAGCCGGGACAACTGGCACGAGAATCTCGACCACACTACCCATTCAACTCATTGCGCGAAGGGTTGGTAAACGCGTTGGTCCATCGCGACTATGCTGCATTCTCCGGCGGAATTTCGATTAGTATTTACCCGGAACGAATTGAAATCTGGAATTCAGGGCACCTTTCAATGGGGCTGACTCCGGAAAAACTCCGGGCTGCTACCCATGAGTCAATTCTTGTCAACCCGGATATCAGCCATGTCTTCTATCTGCATGAGTTAATGGAACGGGTAGGACGCGGTACATTCAAAATTGTCCAGGAATGCCGCGAGATGAAGATGCGCCCCCCGGTGTGGCAGAGCAAATCATCTGGAGTCCATCTGACATTTTTCGGGGCCGGGCAAAAACAAATTTCGATAAAACTCAACGAACGACAACAAGCGCTGCTCAATGGGCTGGGTGTCAATGAATCAGTCCGCCTGGACGAGTACCTTGAACGAGCAGGTAGCGGCATCAGTGACCGACAAGCCCGTCGAGATCTTCGAAATTTAGTGGATGCCGGATTACTCGATCCAATTGGAGCTGGTCCTGCAACGTCCTATCGTCGAACCGAGGTGGAAATCTGATCCGGCCATTATCCGGACATATTTTGGCGCAGGTTATTTACTGCTCGCAACCTGTGCCAATACGACTAAAAGTATGCAAAAATGGTAGTTACCACGCAGTAGAGATAATATGAGTGGTTGCGAAATTTGCCTATCCGGACATAATCCGGACATAAACCAAAAGTGGATTCAATAAAATCCGTAAGGACGAAAGCCGGAATTTGCGTAGAATTGGTCAACGACTAAATGCGTGATTGAGAATAGCATCGAAAATATGAACACGCTTACCTTCAATCGAAAGAAATTCAGATTGGTGATCAGTACCGAGTGGAATACCGAAAATCAATCGGAGAACATTTGTTGTGCCTTTCATGTGAGGATTCCGACCCTTATAACCTTGTCCAGCAGCAAAGCGGCAGTCAAGAGCAGAATACTTGAACATTTGAGATCGCGCCTGACAATCAACACGGGCAGGAGGATGCCCATATTCTTGCCCAACGACAACGACACGTAATGGCCTCCCATCGAATGAAACGCCGTAATATTTTCCTATATGGTGAAGTTGCCCCTCGTAGAATGTATCCGCGTGCGATGATTTGCACGAATTATAGTGTGAACAGATAAAATCATCACCCAAGACATTATCGATCAAATACTGTTCAACCGCCTGTATTCGGGCCTCAGACTTTTGCTTCTCGTATGTCACAGTCATAAGTTACAGGTCATCTGGTGAAAGACCCGTATGCTTTGCAATGCGTGCCAGCATTTTTGGGCCGATTTCATCGCCATCATGGAAGGCGAAAACAAAATCAGGCCAGCCATTACGGGAAAGTGTTTTGTGCGAACCGGATTGTCGCTTGACTTCCCAGCCAAGACGCAACAGCACGGACAGTAAACGCTTGGCTTAAATTGACGGCCATTGGCTCATGCCATAACCGGAATAGAAATACTTATGGCAAAGGGGCGACTTTCACTATGCTCAAGCCGTTCAGCAATAACGCGAAGGGCAAGAACCTCCGCCTTGGTCATTGCTTCCAGCGATGTCGCACCGTAAGCGAGAACTCCTGGTAACTCGGGAACTTCCGCCAACCAACGCCCATCAGATTCTTGTTCCTGCTCTATCGTGAAATTCATTTTGCAATCCAGTTCAAGTGACGTTAATGCACGAATTATAGCATAAGATTATAGCGGAACCCTGATAGCAATGAAACTGATCCGCCATGTATTCAGCCTTGGTAACCTGAAAGTCGGATAAAGCGCACACATTAACTAAAAAAGATCGCCACCTGAGCACTATTTCAAAAAAAGTTGTGTTTTTTCCGGAGAAGTTGTGTTTTTTTTAGAAAAACCGCGCTTTTTTCTTGCTTTTTAACGTGTACGTATGTATAATAAGGAAAACACTTTAAAAAGGAGAATACCCCGTGTCTAAACCAGTAACTGGAAAAACTCACGTTGGCGAACGGCGTGAAAGGCGCCCGAATGGCGATATTTACATCTATGAGCGGGTTACAGGCTATAATGAACGAACCAGAAAGACCTATACCGTCAGTCAGAAGCTCCAAGGGAAAATCAAGTCGGGAACACAGGAGATAATCCCTACACGCCCGAAAAAAAGCAAAAATGAAGGGGGCTTGGTTGGTGCGCTACGCAGGCACAGTGGCCTCACGGATCTTCTGGAGTGGGTCGGTAAAGCCTCCGGCATTGACGATGACGTGCGTTCTTCGTTCAGCGAGGGCGACGCTGCCAAGATTCTCTCTATTGCGCGTTACTGGATCGGTTCCGGCGGAAACACCTTGCCACGCCTTGAGGGTTGGCAGGTAATGCACTCCCTTCCCTACAGCGAAGTTATCACTGAAGACGTTTACAGTGACTTGTTCAAATGTGTCGGGTGCGACGAAGACCGCGTGCAGCGCTACTTCTCCTTCCGGGCGGATCGCCTGGGCAAGGCACCTGTGCTGGCGTTTGATTCGACCACGATATCGACCTACTCCGAGAACCAGTCGGAAGCACGGCATGGGTTCAATAAGGATGGTGACGGACTGAAAACCATCAAGCTTCTAACCTTGTATTCCGTAAAGAAACGCGAGCCGTTAGCATTCGCCAAGCAGCCTGGCAATGTTCCGGACGTCATATCCATTGAGAACACCCTGAAGCAACTCAAGTGCTTTAACCTTGAGAAACCCTTGATCGTTACCGATAACGGCTACTACAGTGAGGGGAACATGATGAAATTCGCCTTGCGCAACATGAAATTCCTTACTCTGGTTGACCCCAATATCACTTGGGTTCGCGAGACGGTGGATGCGCTTCGGGAGACGCTGGCGGGCATGTCGAGCACTTGCCAGTTTGATCCGTCGGTTTGCGGCGCCACGGCGATGAGAATGCACGAGTTCGGTCGAGTGCGCCAACTGTCGCGAAACGGCAAGCTGAGCGGAGAAGAAGAGAGGTTCGTGCGCCGCCTTTATGTCCATGTCTTCTATTCCCCTAACAGCGACACCAAGAAGCAGCTCGACTTCCGCAAGGAGCTGTTTGAACTCAAAGCTCAAGTAGAAGATGGGGTGATGGAGTTCACGAAATCTGCGCAACGAAAAATCGAGCGATATCTGATCTGCTCAAAAAAGGGGCGTGGTGGACAATTGAGGGTCGGTTTCAACGACAAGGCCATTGTCGAAGCGACGAAATACTTCGGCTATTTTGCGCTCGTCAGCAATCAGGCCATGAAGACCTTCACAGCGTTGGCAGACTATCGATTGCGTGAAAAAATAGAGGAGATCTTCGCCGTGGTGAAGGGAGGCCTTGATGGAGCAAGGCCGCGCACATGGCATCCAGACAACCTGCGGGGAAGGCAATTCGTACAGTTTGTGTCACTGGGGTATCATTGCTTCCTGACCAAGAAAATCAAGGAAATGCGGGCAGAGCTTGGAAAGAACGGAAGCGAAAAAACCAAAGCACTTGTCAATCTCGAAAAAAAATTGGAACAGTGGCTTGAGCAACGATCTCTCGCTCAGATTCTGGATTGGTTCGATTGCATTGAGACGACTCAAGTACGAACTGTCATGGGCAACTACCGCTGGTCTACTGAATCCGTAGCCAGAGATCGGCTGTTCCTGAAATATCTGGGAGTGACCTCATGATAGTGTGCGCTTTATCCTACTTTCAGGTTGGTAACTTCCAACATAATCTGTACGCCAAAAATGAATGTCAAGCAGATTTCACCAACTTTTCAGTCCTCTGATCCAGAGTGCACAGGACTTCTTGAATAGCTTCAACTTCGGGTTCATCAAAATAAACTTCGCCACACTGGGCGCATACCCAGGCAGGAATTCTGTCTAACGTGATGTGATAGCCTTTCCTGTCGGTATGAAAGGGTGCAATCCCCCGTTCCATATTCCCACTACAATACATGCAGTTCATCGTCTCCTCCTTCGTTTGAATCGGACTCCCACTCTTCACGGTTAGGAATATACGCTGGACAGAACTTAAGATATCTGAATAATCGGTCATAAGGGACTTTCAATTCGCATCTCAAGGGCTTGGAGCACTAATACCATATTTTATAAAGGTGTAACCGCCTCTGTAATATCCGTTCATGTGAGCGGCTGCCAACACTCTCCAACAGTACTCGCCTTGCAAAGCATCAACTCTTAAAAGTATAACCAACAATTTCAGGCAATCAAAAAACATCTCACCAAAACGGATAACAAACCCGCACCCCCGATTTGCCCAATAATGACAATCTTCAACCGCCTCACGGGTTGCTTTATCAGCGTCAACTACGGCAATCTGTGCCAGAGGAATGGCGAACTCACGACCGTGCCTCTTGTGCAATGCCTCACCTTCTGATGCCCATGCTTTTTTCATCGGTCTGCCGGAATGAAGGGAATCAATCCCTTTTCATAGGCAATGACCTGAAATTCACGTGACATCCGACGAATATCGACAATCATGCCATCAACCTGCAACATCCAGATCATTGGATTGTCATCTACATGGCATGGCAAACACCACTTTGGCTCAAGTGGATACATCTTCAGCAGATCACGAATCAGTTTGGCCTTGTTTTCTCCAGTACTTTTACTGACGCCACAGACTGCGCATAACTCATCCACCCGCAGGTGCGGAGTTTGCGTTTTATCGAACAGAAAATTGACGGTACCAAGCGCATAGAGAATACCGCATGCCCAAATTTCCGGTTTTCCCCTCATGATGGGAGAAGGTCGTTTGCGTGCAAGCGTTGCAGCCAACTGACGGGCAAGCGCCGCATAATCGCTGTTCAGGTGCTGTTGGCAAATACTCTCTGTCAGATTGACAATTGCCGCGTAGACAGGTTCTAAAGCGCCGGGAACGGACTCGGATTGTTTCCTGGGCATATTCAACGTTACCTTGAATGTTAAAATTACTTGTACGAAGCAAAACCTCAAGGCAACAACTTTCGCAAAACTGCGGAGATTGGACTTGCTCTATTGTCGTTGACGAGGGAAGAAACTGTATTTTCAAACAAGGTACGGTATGAAATGTAAATCCAAAACATCTTTACAACACTGCACAAAAATACTCCTGTGAACATCCTTACCATCGTCGGCAGCTCAACCAACGTATCATGAAACATCACTCACTCTGTTTCCCTAATAAAAAAACAGGGAATGGAGTGCACTGCCGAAATGCTTACACATGCCCGAAACTGAAGCGCCTGACCTGTTTAACGGTAAACAACTTTCACCAGTGTTCTCCCTCCACTCCCCGAATGGTTTATTGATCTCCCTCGTGGCGATGTACGTGCCCTGGAGAATCGCAGCATCTTTGGCCTAATCCCCGGCCCTGACCCTGGCCTTGACCCTGTCCCTTACCTTGGCCTTGGCCCTGACCTGATCCTCGGCCAGAACCATGGACCTCGCCCTCGCCTGAACCCTGGCCCATGCCTTCTCCCTCGCCGCTTCCCTGACCCGTGCCCTCACGATTCAGCCCGGTACGAAGACCTCGGCATTTTCCAGCTCCATTGCGTCCACCGCCAAAACTGCCGTCGGATGTGAGTCGATGAATATTTACACTCCCACATGACGGGCAGACCGCCGGTCTCTCAACCCCATGCGCCACGCTCCATTGATGAGAGCAGGTTGCACATTTAAACACTCTTTCTTCACTTGTAACCATGATAGTTCCTCCTGTTACGGTTAACTTTTTTCCTGAAACCAGCATCTGGCTCACCTTATGGCGGGCCGATGCAAGAATATTGCCAAACGTCTGACGGGAAACATGCATCTGTTGAGCCGCAGCATCCTGATACAACCCCTCGAAATCTGCAAGCCGGATCGCTTCAAACTCATCGAACGAAAGATCAACTGTTTCGAGCGTGACTGCCGAAACTTCAGCAGGTCCAAAAAGCCGAAACTCCGGATTGCATCCTATTTTTCTGCATTTTACGGGTCTTGCCATATCGATTCACCATTGTTTTTATTCCCTGTTGCGCCTTAGTTATTGGCATATGCTAATAATATAGCACAAAAAAAACCACCTGACAAGCAGATGGCTCTCATTATTTTATCATAACCGAAAATAAAGTCCCTTCCCCACAAGTAGCGAGGAATGCAACCCAGAGAGATTAGAGTTCGAAGGGCATAAACAAAACCTTGTTTACGGTTGAGATATCAAGAACAACATGAATAATATACCGAGAGGTTGTCTGATGTTCTCGTTGTTTACAAATATGTAACAGAAATATCGAACTCCATCAGCTCATGAGTATGAAAAAAAAAGCATCTCCGCTGCAAGAGCGACCTTTTTGGAATGATCGCTGTATCAGGTATCTGTCGTTCACTAACTTTTCAGGCTTCTAACCACTCTTCGGCATCTGAGCCATCCTTCTCGTTCGTTCGTTTCGTTTGACATCATTCTCATTAATCGGTTTTTCAGCAAAGCCAACTGATTATACAAATGAATGTTACACACACATCGTTCTGGCTTGCGCCAACCCTGTCAATTCCTCATGTTACCGACGAAAGGGAATCTGTTAAATATATGTTAATTCTGGCAACACCTATCTGCACCTACAACTCACAAAAATTACATCCCGGAAATACAAATAACCTTTATTTTATTATATTAAAACAAGTAAGAAATATATACCCATTCAAAATAACAGCGTATACGTTATCGGGAAAATCGTTTTTGAAATCAGTACCTCACAATAAACCATGGGGTTATTTATACTTATTTAATATCTTCCGAAGTATTGTCCCAAAACTTAATCTGGAGGCTGAATATTGTCATTTGTTCCATCAAAAGTTTTTTTCACCAAAGGGGTTGGAAGGCATAAGGAGTACTTATCGTCGTTCGAGCTGGCGTTGAGGGATGCTAAAATTGAGGGGTGTAATCTTGTTACCGTATCCAGTATTTTTCCACCTCACTGCAAACGCATCAGTGTTGAGGAGGGGGTAAAACTTCTTCGTCCCGGACAGATCACCTTTGCCGTTATGGCTCGCAATTCTACCAATGAATATAATCGTCTGATTGCAGCTTCGGTTGGTGTTGCCATCCCGGCAGATGAGACGCAGTATGGTTATCTGTCGGAACATCAACCTTACGGAGAATCTGCCGAACAGTCGGGTGAGTATGCTGAAGATCTGGCGGCAACAATGCTTGCAACAACCCTCGGTATTGAGTTTGATCCCAACAAAGACTGGGACGAGCGTGAAGGTATCTACAAAATGAGTCACAAGATTATTAATTCCTACAATATTACCCAGTCTGCCGAGGGTGAAAACGGACTCTGGACAACGGTCATTTCGTGCGCTATTCTTTTGCCTTGATATAAAACGTTATTTTTTCAGGCAATGAAACTCCGTTACTCTTATGCCAGATCGACCGGTTCATGTGCAAAAACATCGCTGAAGCTCCGGCACCGTTTGAACCGCCTTCAGAGTCTGGCTCCGAAGGCGCTGATTCCCTGGTTACAAGTCTCCCGGTTCAAACATGATCATGATCACCGTAACCTATCTGTTGATATGCAAAACCTTTGCTGGCGGAAAGCCATTAAAGTAAGTCGATGACGCATGACTGTAGGCTCCAATATTTTCACTATAGAGTAAATCCCCAATCGAAAGGTCTTCGGGCAAAAGATTCGCCATAGTGATAGTGTCGAGAGCGTCACAGGTAGGGCCATACACTGCACACATTTTCTCATTGCCCTCTTTGAAGGATTTTACAGGATATTCGCAGTGATCAAAGATAATCCCTGAAAAGGTATGATAAACCCCGTCATTGACGTAATAACATCTTTTACCGTCACGATAGGCTGTACCGATAATCTCCATCACAACCCAGGCGGCAGTTGCCACTAAAAATCTTCCCGGTTCGGCTATGATTTCAATATCGGGCGGAAAGAGCCGGTCAATTTCGGAATTGAGCATGATGGCAAGCTCGGCAAAAGGTCTCACATTTTTGTCATAGGGAGCGGGAAAACCGCCGCCAATATCAAGGATTTTTACCTGCGTATACCCTCTTTCCCACGATTCCTTAAAAATATTGGCCGCCAGATTAAGGGCCTGAATATAATTCTGGAAATTTGTGCACTGACTGCCGACATGGAAGCTTAAACCCTCAACCACCAGTCCACTTCTGAACGCTTTTTCTATAAGATCAACAGCCTCTCCAGGGTCTGCACCAAATTTGGAAGAGAGCTCTACCATGGCTCCGGTATTCGGCACTTTTATGCGTAAAACAAGACCGGTATTCGGTGCATAGGTAGCGATTTTCGCTATTTCATCTTCATTATCAAAGGTGACCAACGGTTTATACTGGTCGAGTTCCTTGAGCGTGGGTATTGGCTTTATCGGATTGGCATAGATGATTTTATCCCAGATAAAATCCTGTTGCTCTTCAGGCGTCAGGCTTTTAATATTTTCATAGACCGCAAGAAACTCAGGCATTGATGCAACATCAAAGCTGGCGCCGGCATCATAGAAGGTTTTAACGATCTCTTTTGCGGAGTTTGCTTTAACCGCAAAATAGGCTTGAACCCTCGGAAGATGCCGCTTGAACTCACGATAATTGGCACGCAAAACCTCATGATCGACCACAAATAACGGTGTGCCATGCTCTAAAGCCAATTGTTTTAAATCTTGAGCTATCATCGAGTGTATCCTGTTTTAATCATTATCGGTAATAAGAAAGTTCTTGAACTGCCAGGGATCTGTTTCATCAATATCCGGTGCATTAAACCCTGCAAAAAAGTTGGGATTGTATTTTAAGGGTGTCCAATCGGAAGCTTTTGATATGAAGTTGCCAAGATAAGGTTTTGCAATTCCAAGAATATACTCATGGTCGATATTATCCGGCACAACAACACCCCTTTCAGGATTTTCGATCATCCACATACAGGCTGCGACCACCGATATTGCCACCTGCATCGTCGTAGCATTCTGATGAGGCACCAGCGCTCTGGATTGCTCTATACTCAGGTCAGAACCTGTCCACCAGGAGTTAAAGGGATGACCCATCAGCAGCGCCCCAAGAATATCAGAACCCTTGGTGATCTCATCATTCATGATCCTGAAATTGGTCTGAAGTCTGTAATCATAACCACGCAGTTCATGCAGAGAGGTAATGGCGGCATCACTCGGACAATAGGCGTAGTGCACCGTTGGGCGGTAGATGGCTTGCCCCTCCTGATAGACTGTGAGATAGTCAGATATCGTAAACGCTTCGCCATGCCGCACTACCATGCCACGTATATCATAATCAGGCACCCAGGAGCAGACCCAGGTATTCATACCCATTTTAGCAAGGCAAATCTGGTTTTTTGGCCCATCAGTATGGGTATAGGCAAATTGTGGCAGCTCTTTTTCATGGGTTCCCCACCCCATTTCAGCCGTTGTCATGCCCTCTTCACGGAATCCCTCAACACTCCATGTGTTGACAAACTCGTCAACCTGTTTTGGAACGTCAGAGATTTGTGTGTCCCTTTCAGAGCAATGAATCACTTTTACGCCCAGCTCCATAGCCAGCTCATTAAAGACTCTTTTTTCAGCCAACTCTTTAATAATTTCGGCTTGAGCAGGGCCGACCTTGTTCCGGGCAATGACTGCGTCGGCAATATCAAGTAACCCCTGTTTGGTAAAATGCGATATCAATCCGGGATTGGCGCCATGCTCAAGCACCGCAGTGACCCCTTTATCTTTCCACTGTGACGTCATGCGGCGGATGTTCATATGCCGCCAGTAGAGTGTTCTTTCGGCAGGAGGCCTGGTCTCAACCCCTGTATAAGGATCCCACACTTCTACCGATGTGTTAATATAGAGGACACCATGATCATGACACCATTGAAGAATTTCACAACAATCAATATTCCACGCCAAATCGATTATCAAGTCCCCCTCGGCAACATAAGAGGAAAGGGTTTGCGCTATGTTATACGGTGTTATTTGATGGTTAATGTAGGTAACGCCCAATGCTGTCCACGGTGACACTTTTTCACGAATATCCTCAAAATCCATAATGGTGACCTGAGTATAATCGACGTTAATGTGTTTAAAAAGAACAGGAACGGTGCATTGGGATACTGAGCCGAATCCAATAATGAGTATTTTTTTATCAAAATTAATCACGATTTTTCACCTTTTTTTTAATAATCCTGAGATATACAGAATGTGAATTTTGTTCTGTTTTCGAGCCGGGAGAGGCCCAATGCGTCCTCGACATTCAAACAACCTGTACGGTCTGGCCAGAACGACGATGCAAGGATTGCCTCAAATTTCCGGAGAATAACAGCCTTAACTTTCGGTCACACCGTAACCGCTTCCATGACAACTCCGTCCGATAGTTTAATGATCTTAAAGAATGCGGTAAGATACTCTGTCAGAAACTAAGAAGCAAAGAGAGGCCGCGAACTTCACCAAAACATCACACAACGCTCAAATGGATACTCCGGTAACCAACAAAAAAACAATCCATAAGGCACGTAAACCCGGTCGCAAACCCGCTGCTGGCAGATAAGCGAGGGTATCCTGATGGTTGTTCTTGTATATTGTCACCACGTACCAGTCAGGTGCCTCAATGATCCCTGTTGTTTTTCTCTCCATCACTCCTGAAATCATGCCCACTCTTGCCTACACTATCGGAAACTCGCTCTACCTGAATATTACCAACCGCTGTTCAAACGACTGCTCGTTCTGCATTAAATACAACAGCAGAACATTCGGTGACGACGACCTGTTTCTCAAGACCGAGCCCTCATTCGATGAAATCATGGCTGCCATTGCAGCGTTCAGTGATTTTGAAGAGGTTGTTTTCTGCGGGTATGGGGAGTCACTGATCCGGCTTGAGATGGTCAAGCAGGTGGCAGCAGCGATCAAACAGCACTATGGTACACGTGTTCGCATCAATACCGACGGTCAGGCAAATCTGGTACATGGCAGAAACATCATACCTGAGCTGGCAGGAATTATCGATTGCCTCTCCGTCAGCCTGAATGCATCGGATGCAGAAACATATATGCGCTTGTGCAACACCCCTTTCGGGGCTGCGGGCTTTACTGCCGTCTGCGACTTCATCCGTCTGGCAGCAGCAACAATACCGGAAGTCATTGCAAGCGTCGTCCGTCTCCCCTCAGTTGATGTGGAGGCCTGTAAAGCTCTCGCTCTTTCACTGGGTGCATCATTCCGGGTACGATCCTATTACGGGGGGTAACGACGATACCGTAACAGATGCTCAGAGTTGTGCCGGCAATTGTACCTTCCCAACGAACCCGAGATCAAGCACGGGATCGTTGCAAGAAGAATATTCCCGGTTACGAGCAGCCGGTGGTCATGCCACAATCGTCGCAGACCTTGCAGGTTCCGTTCTGCTTGACGCGCATGGAGCCGCAGTTTTCACACTGCTCGCCGGTATAGCCCTGCACTTTTGCCTGATAGACCTGGCTGTTACGTGTGGCGGAATGTTCCGGCTGGGCGTGCACGGCCAATGATGGCACAGCAACCTGCGCATGACCATTCTCCCCATTGCTTTCGAGCACTTCATCAACCGCCTTGACATGGACGAAATCCTTGCGGCCAAGATAGTCGTAGCCGATTGAGCGGAAGACATAATCGAGGATTGAGGTGGAATTCTTGATAGCATTGTGCCCCTGAACCGCGCCTGCAGGTTCAAAACGGGTAAAGGTGAAGCTGTCAACCAGCTCTTCGAGCGGCATACCATATTGCAGCGCTTTGGAAGCGAGCACAGCAAAACAGTTCAAAAGACCCTTGAATGAGGCGCCCTCCTTGTACATGTCGATAAAGACCTCGCCGAGAGAGCCATCATCATACTCCCCTGTCCGGAGAAAAACCTTGTGGCCGCCTACATAGGCTTCACGGATATACCCCTTCCTCCGCTTTGGCAGCATCCTGCGCTCGGAGCGGTGGTAGACCCGCTCAACAATACGCTCCTGAACCTCCCGAGGCCCTTTGGTTTCATCAAGGCTCTCTTCTGTTCCAAGCATGATGATCTCATCAAGATCCTGATAGCTTGAAATATTGAGCGGCTGGGAGAGCTTCGAGCCATCACGGTAGATGGTAATCGCCTTGACCATCTGCAACCAGGCAGCCTGAAAGACCTCACCGATTTCAACGGTCGTCGCCGTACCCGGCATGTTGACCGTTTTGGAGATAGCGCCTGAAATGAAGGGCTGTACGGCAGACATCATGCGCACATGAGCCATGTGTTTGATATAGCGGAGCCCTTTGCGACCACAGCGGCTTGCACAATCAAAGACCGGCAGATGTTCCAGCTTCAGATGGGGAGCGCCCTCGATGGTCATGGTTCCACAGATATAATCATTGGCCAGCTCGGCATCCTGCTCGGTAGCGCCAAGCGCCAGCAGCATGTCAAAATCAGGATTGTTGAGCTGCTCTTCGGTAAAGCCGAGCGCGGCACAAAAATCCTCGCCAAGAATCCACTTGTTGAAGGCAAAACGGATATCAAAGACCGCTTCAAGCTGCGACTCAACAATTTCAATCTTGTCATCCGGGAACCCACGGCTTTTCAGCCACTGCCGATTCAGTGAAGGCGAACCGGAGAGCGTGCCATGCCCCTTGCAGTAGTGCTCGATATCATCAATCTGCGCCGGGGTATAGCCGAGACGCTCAAGGGCTTTGTGTACCGACTGGTTGACGATCTTGAAATAGCCGCCACCCGCCAGTTTCTTGAACTTGACAATGGCAAACTCCGGCTCGATACCGGTGGTATCACAATCCATCACCAGACCAATCGTACCGGTCGGAGCAATAACACTCACCTGCGCATTACGGAAACCATACTGCATGCCCTTCTCCAGCGCCAAATCCCATACCTTTCCTGCCGCTTCGAAAAGCTCACCGGGGCAGTACTCCGAATCAATCCCGCGCGGCTTGACCGACAACCCCTCATACTCCTCTTCCGACATATTCCTTGCCGCCCGGCGATGGTTGCGAATAACACGCAGCATCTCCTCACGGTTGGCCTCATAGCCGCTGAAAGCGCCAAGATCATGGGCCATCTCCGCCGAGGTCACATAGGCCTGACCGGTCATCACGGCAGAAATTGCTCCCGCCAGGGCCAGCGCCCTGGGCGAATCGTAGGGAATACCGAGCACCATCAGCACCGTACCAAGATTTGCAAAACCGAGACCAAGAGTTCTGAACTCGTAACTCAGGCGGGCAATCTCCCTGGAAGGAAAGTGGGCCATCAGAACAGAAATTTCAAGCACGACGGCCCAAAGAGCCGAAGCGTGCTGCAGCTCCTTCACCTTCATCCTGCCTGAAGCCTCATCAATAAAATGAATCAGGTTAAGACTGGCCAGATTGCAGGCTGTATCGTCAAGGAACATGTATTCCGAACAGGGATTGCTCGCATTGATGCGTCCACTCTTCGGGCAGGTATGCCATTCGTTAATGGTGGTATCGAACTGCAAACCGGGATCGGCACACTTCCATGAACTGAGAAGAATTTTCTCCCACAGGTCACGCGCCTTGACCACCCGTGCCGTCTTGCCGGTTGTCCGCTCACGCAGGCTCCAGACATCATCATTTTCCACCGCCTTCATGAACTCATTGGTCATGCGGACCGTATTGTTGGAGTTCTGCCCGCCAACGGTCTGATAGGCCTCCGACTCGTAGTTGGAGGTATACTCTTCAAAATCAAGCGTTGTATATCCCTGCTCAACAAGGGCAAGCACACGAACGATGTAACTCATCGGCACGGCCCTGCTGAGCGCATTCTGTATCAGGCGGTGCAGTTGAGGGTTTGCCTTGCGGTCAGCGCCATTGGCAAGAGCCTCCTCAACAATCGCCTGGAGAAAACGGGAGCAGATTCGGGAACCGGCCACAAGCGAAGCCACCTTATCCTCCTCCTTCGCCTTCCACTCAATAAATTTCTCCACATCAGGATGGTCGATATCCACAATCACCATCTTGGCTGCACGACGTGTTGTACCGCCCGACTTGATGGCGCCCGCCGCAGAATCAAAAATTTTCAGAAAACTCATCAACCCCGACGAACTTCCTCCCCCGCTCAGCTTCTCCCCCCCGGAACGAAGATTGGAGTAGTTGGTACCCGAACCACTGCCAAACTTGAAAACCCTCGCCTCACGAATTGCCAGATCAAAAATGCCTCCATCATTGACCAGATCATCACTGACCGACTGGATAAAACAGGCGTGAGCCTGGGGACGCCCGTAGGCATCTTCCGACTCCTTCACTTCACCACTCTCCGGATCAACATAGAAATGGCCCTGCGCCGGACCGGTCGTGCCATAGGCGAAATTGAGCCCCGTATTGAACCACTGCGGCGAGTTGGGAGCAGCCATCTGCCGGAGCATCATGAACGCCACCTCATCATAAAAGGCGGCAGCATCATCAGGGGTATCAAAATAGCGGTTCTTCTCTCCCCAATCCCTCCAGCAACCCGCCATACGATGCACAACCTGGCGTATCGAATGCTCACTGCCCGTTACCGGATTGCCTGCGCTGTCGGTCACAGCAGCGCCCTTTTCATCAAAAAGGGGTATGCCTGTTTTGCGGAAATATTTCTGGGCAAGAATATCGGCAGCAACCTGCGACCACTGCTTCGGCACCTCAATATTGTTCATTTCAAAGACCTTCGAACCATCAGGATTCCTCAAAACAGAGGTGCGAAAGGTGTATTCGAAACAGTCATAAACATTTTCACCGGGGCTGGTGAACAAACGGGATATTTTCATGGGATCTCTCCGGAGTCAAATATGAAATCGGAAGGGTAACTTATTCCTTATAATAGAGTTACACCTTCCGACAGCAGTAAGGGTTATTGTCACGAATCCATCAATATACGCAACAATATAACCTCATGACTCTATCAGGCAAAGGGCAAATGACAATTTTTTTGCCCCAAAACCGGAGAGTTTATCTCTCCCATACAAGAGATCAGAGAAGTCAAACCAAAAAGCGCTCCCGCTCACTCTCGCGCCGCGCAGAGAGGCCCGCCAGCACCTTCCCACCCGCCTTGTTCCACTTCAAAAACTCATCCGCCGCACCAGTCAGATTACCGGCATTCAGTTTTTTCAGCAAGGTCGAACTTTTCAATGAGCCGACGCCAAGATTAAAGGAAAAACTGATCAGCGCATCGAACATCCCCTGCGTCATCGGCGCCGTCACCAGCCCGTTAACTGCACGCTCAAAACGCTGAACATCCTTGACCAGAAGTGCATTTGCCTCCTCTTCATCAATTTTTTTCCCCGTTGTAACATCCGGGCCCGTATGGCCATACCCGATCGTCAGCTTTCCCCCCGGACAGACATACGTCGCAAGACGCAAACCCTCATACTTTCGAATAAGAGCAAACCCGTTTTCACTTGTCTGCATCATGGCAGGATATCGTTTAGAAGTTGCTCAACAAAACAGCAATCCATACGTGCCCACAGCTCCGCAACACCAACCTGGTCAAGAAACACAGGGAACCCAGGCAGCATCCCTCCTCAATCGCGCACAGGATAGATCCCCTCAACACAAATAAGAGAGCGAGGCTCACCCTGATTCCACGGGCGCTTCTGACCCTGCTCATCCAAGGGACGCAAATCAGGAAGCATGAAGTTCTGACGACCATCACCACCATAACTGATTCCAAGCAGACTGAACAATGCCGCATTGTTGTTAATCAAAAGCGTCTGGCCATTGCACTCCATAAAACCCCGCGGCACAAAATTTCCCGCAAAAAGTTTGATTACAGCAAGCATCTCATCCATAATCCACACTCCTTTTTGTTGAAACGTTATTGAAAGCGCTGTTTATTTCTACCCGAAATTCCTTTCACTCCCCTTCACACTTCGCTCACCGGATTGAGTATTGCACGCACCGCAACAGAGAGCGCCTTGAACGAGAATGGCTTCTGAATAAAATTAACTCCGTCCTGAATAATGGTATCATCCGAAATAACATCAGTGCTGTAACCAGACATAAAGAGCACTTTAATATCAGGAACGACCGATTTGATCCGTTGAGCAAGTTCAAACCCGTTCATCTCCGGCATCATCACATCAGTCAACAGCAAATCGATGCCTCCACGGTGTTGCTCCGCTATGAGAATGGCACGAGCGGGATTCGCTGTATACACATTGTAGCCATAGTGCTCAAGCATCTCCTTCAGCAATTCAAGCACCTCAGATTCATCGTCAACAAGGAGGATGGTCTCCTCTCCCTGGGTCGCCACGCTGGGATTGAGTTGCACCGTCCGGATTGACGCTGCACTGCTCCTGTGATGCGGAAAAAAGAGGGTAAAGGTGGCGCCGTGCCCCGGTTTGCTCTCGCATTTGATACTGCCGTTACTCTGTTTGACAATACCATAGACGGTAGAAAGCCCAAGACCATTACCGTCAGTTGCGAGCTTGGTTGTAAAAAAGGGCTCAAAAATATGGGGAAGATCTTTTGTATCAATACCGCACCCATCATCCGTAACAACAAGTTTAACATACTCTCCTGGCGCCGCACAGCAATGACCATGCGCACACTCCTCTTTCGTAACCGTCACCCTGCCGGTTTCCATGGTGATCTTGCCACCAGCAACCATAGCATCACGGGAGTTGAGGCAGAGATTGAGGATGATTTGGTCGATCTGGACGGGATCGATCTTGATCAAGGCATTCCGGCTGGCTGGAACCCAGACAAGCGTGATACTTTCATCGATCAGTCGCCGTAACATGGTGATAATCCCCTCTGCCATGCCATCAAGTCCTATTATTTTCGGAATGGCAACCCGTTTACAGGCAAAGTCAAGAAGCTGACCGGTTATTTCGGCAGAACGGGTTGCAACCTTCTGGATTGCCTCAAGATTGGAACGAACGGAAGAGGCAGGATCAACCTCTTTGCGGATGCTCTCGGCATGACCGAGGATAACATCAAGCATCTTGTTGTAATGCGCCATACCACCAGCAAGCTGACCGACCATCTCCATGTTCCGGAAATTTTCGAGTGCGTCCTGAAGCCTCGCATTCTCCTGTTCTATCTGTTTTTGCCTGGTAATATCAGAAAGAACGAGAAGGCATTGCTGGTTATCATTCCTGATAAGCGCATCAACACGCAAGATACGCGGAGTGAGAGATGTCGCCCCTGCAGACTCAACATGATCACGATAGAGAGAGATCTCACAAAAACCAGACCTCCTGAAACTGAACACATTATCAATCATGGCATTGAAGACGGAAATATCCTCAAAAGCGACGAACATTTCGAAACGACTCCCTTTCAAACGGGAACGTTCAACATCAAGCAACTTCGTAGCAGTCAGGTTAGCCTCAAGGATGGTGCCATCAGATGAAAGGGTCAAAAAGCCCTGCGAAGCAAAATCGTAAAGCTCAATAAAATATTCCAGACTCTTTTCAAGTTTCTCTCTCGACAGAAGCAGCTCATCCTTCTGAATCACACGTTCAATCTGATGAACCGAAAGTTCGTGAATAATGCGACGCATTTCCATACGTGAAGAGGAATAATCTGACTCTATCCCTTCACTGTTCCGCAAATGTTTTTCATCAGTGCAACGCAACAAGGAGTGATCATGGGTGTGGAATGTGCCGTCTGTCATAACTGTAAACTCTGTGGAATATCAACGTATTGTACCGCTCCGAATCTGAAACGACCGCCTGCAAGATACAATAAAACAATGCTTGTAACAAAAAATCCCCAACCAACCGGCATCTCAAAACCAGGTTGCCATGCAGGGGCACGGCATGCCGTGCCCCTACAGGTATGTCAGGTCGTAGATAACTTAACGGTATCCTCAATACGTCATCACCACCCCGCCAATGGAGAGCCCGGCGCCGGTGCCGACGAGGAGGAGTTTCTGGCCTCGCTGGAGGTTGCCGTCGCGCACACTCTGGTAGAGGGTGGCGGGAATGGAGGCGGCTACGCAGTTGCCGAGCTGGTGGAGTGTGCGCATGATTTTCGCTTCCGGCCAGCCGTAGCGCTGGAGGAGGAGCAGGCCGACTTTGCTTGACTGGTGGGGAACAACGAGATCGATGTCTGTGAGGCTTTTTGAGAGGCCGGGATAGAGCTCTTCGAGGAAGAGTTCATCGAGGCCTCTGACCATGCGCAGCACTGCGGGTCCATCCATGTGGAACAGGTCGTCATCGGGGTTGTGGCCGGGTTTTGCTGGATGACGTGCCGATCCTCCGCCTCTGATGGAGGTGAAGGCGGCGCCCTCTCCCCATGTTTTGAAATGGGCATGGTGCAGAGAGGAGCTGTCGCCCTCTGTGGCACGGGTGACAACAACAGCAGCAGCGGCATCCCCTACCAGTGTGGCTGATTCGGGCTCTTTGGGGTTTATTCCGCATGAGGAGATTTCGGAACTGGCGATGAGGATGTGGTTGTAGCGCCCGGCATTGATGTATGTTGCGGCTACGTCGAGGGCGGTGATGAAGCTGAGGCAGGTGGTGTGCACGCTCATGGCTGGAATTCCTGATTTGCCAAGACCGAGCTGGCGCTGGATCAGTGCGCCGGTATCGGGAATGGCCTGTTCGGGGGTTCCTGAGGCGTTGATGATGAGGCTGAGCTGGTCGGGCCTGAGCTTCGCTTCATCAAGCGCTTCACGCGCGGCCTCTGCGGCCATGAAGGAGGCGGTTTCTGTGGTGGCCCATCGTCGTTCACGCACGCCGTTGCGGCGCTCTATCCATCCGGAAGGGAGAGCGCAGATCGTTTCAAGCTCGGAGTTTGGTACGATGCGCGGAGGGAGATAGCGGCCAAGTCCGATTATTTTGAGGGGCAAGTTGAGCTGCATGAAGTGCTCATCCCTCCCTTTTGCGCATTAGTTCGACGAGCTCGGCTGTTCGTGATGCCTGTTTTTCAACCGCTTCTGCGAGGCGTTCCATGTCGGTCTGGCGTGCCCGCTCGGTTGCGCTGTCGAAGAGAATCGGTTTCTGGAATCCTTCGGAGAGCCGGAAGATGTGGATGCAGAGTTTGATGATAATGAAGTAAAATACCGGCAGCAGATACTCTGCGAAGATGACGGGCATCTCCTGGTAGTGCAGCATGAGCTCTGCCCAGTTTCCGCTGAAGAGTACCTCCCATTTCATGAAAAAATAGAGGTAGATGAGGGGGTGAAAGACGAGCAGGAAACGCATGATTTTCGACTGTCGCCGGTTGGCTTTTTCACTTTCGTATTTTGAGAGGAGCCAGGGGAAGTGGCCGACAAGCATGGCTGATCTGCGATCTTTGAGGTAGTGTGCCCCTTGCAGTGCGGAATCGATAAAGGAGGAGACCTGGCTCAGAAGTACCGTGGAGAGGATCATGGCCAGAAAGGCGTAGCTGATGTCATCGAACTTGAAAGAGCCGGAAAGGTAGGGCAGGGTTATGGTTTTGGGTTTGATGACGATAAAGAGCATGGCGATTCCTGCAAGCAGAAGAGAGAAGGTGTGGAGCTTGCGGGCGTGGCGAAGGCTTTCGATGACGGCATCGACGTTGGCTCCCTGCATGGAGTTTCCCGGGGGGTCGATCCTCAGCAGGGCTGCGGAGTCGGTGAGGGGTGAGTAGAGGCCGTTGACGCCAATATCACACCCATCGACGTCACGATAGGTGGTGAAGATGTCGATGGTGCTTTTGCTGAAATTGACTCCCCGAAGGTTGGTTCGGCTGATCTCTGCTCCCCTCAGGTCTGCGCCGCAGAGATCTGCTTCGGCGAGATTGGCTCCTTCAAGATTGGCTTTGGAGAGGTTTGCGCCGCCAAGTTGCGCCCCGGCGAGGTTTACGTATCGCATATCGAGTGAAGCGAGGGGCGCATCGTGCAGGTCGGGCCGGATATCCGGATGTTCCTGGCGCCACTGGTTCCAGGTCGTGACGCCCTCTTGAAGGAGCTTCAGATGTTCAGGATCGGCCATGTTCAGTACGAAATGTTGTGAAACTGTTTGTTCAGCCGGGATTTTTACCGACATACTTCAGAATGGCTCTGAAGAGTGAGGCGCTCTGCGTAACCTGGGTATAGGCTTCGTTTTGGGTCATATCCCTTTTCTCTTTTCTTATTTTGAGCCCAAGGGTACGGGCTGTATTTGCTACTCTGGCTATTGCACGAGCAAGATCGGATTCGTTGTTGATGGTAATATTCTCCATGTTTCGCTGAATGTAGCCGATGTTGTTGCGGACGCTGCTTTCGATGATACCGTCGTTGATGCTGTGCCGTTGTTTGTTGAAATCATCGTAGGGTGTGTTGTGCAGCGGCATGGAAAGGTCACCGGTGTAGTGTGCACAGAAGACGAGGGGATATTCGGCATATTTGCCCGCCGCACTTTCTGCCTGATAAGCTCTTACGGCTCCAATGATGGCGCCATAGAGGTGCCCTTCCTCGTCGTCCGGTTTGTTGTAGCGCTCGACCTGACCCATAACGAGGGCTTCATCGACCTCTTTGCCTGCCTTGTTGTTGAAGTAGTGGTTTTTCTCTTCGAAGGGCTTGAATTCGCTTTTTGATTTGGCGACGTCGGGTGCGGCTGAACTGTACCAGAGGTCAAAACCTGCCGCCTCGGCAACCGAGAGATGGGTTTTGTCGTGCCAGGCAAGCGCTGGCAGCGAGGAGCACATAAGGGAGAGAAGGGTGGAGAACGATGCTATCTTTCGTGCGCATGTATGCATGACAAACCTCCTTGTGTTTCGGTAGTTATGATAAAACATAAAAAATATACGCACCGTTTACAGAAAAACCTTGCCATGTTTTGGTGTCGCTGCTGTTAAGCGGGCGACATGTCGAGCATTCTTCGAATGGAGCCGAGGGATGCAAGGCGAAGTGTTTCGTCAATAATAATCTCGGGTTTGCGATCAAGCATGCACTGATAGAGTTTTTCAAGACTGTTCTGTTTCATCTGTGTGCAGAGGCTTCGGGGATTTTTGGAATCCTTTGGCGCTGGAATGAAGGTTTTCTGCGGTGATTGTTGCTGCATTTCATAGAGGATGCCAGGCTCGGTTGCCACAATGAAGGTGTTGGCAGCACTGGAGACAGTATACTCCAGCAGCGCTTTTGTTGAGCCGATGAATGCTGCATGACGAAGCACCTCTTCGCGGCATTCGGGATGGGCTATGAGTTCTGCGTCGGGTTGTTCCTGACATGCCTTGAGGATGACTGCTTCGGAAAAGGCGTCGTGTACATAGCAGCACCCCGGCCAGAGAATCATCTCTCTGTTGAGTTTTTTTGCGATGTATCCTCCGAGATTTTTATCGGGGCCGAAAATGATCTGCTGAGTGGCAGGAATCTGGCGGATGATCTGTTCGGCGTTGGAGGAGGTACAGGTGATGTCGGAGAGCGCTTTTATTTCGGCAGTCGAGTTGATGTAGGTGATGACGATGGCGCCGGGATAGCCTGCCTTGAATCTCCTGAAGGCCTCTTCCGGACAACTGTCGGCAAGTGGACAGCCGGCGTGTGCGTCAGGCATCAGTACTGTTTTTCCGGGATTGAGGATTTTGGCGGTTTCTGCCATAAAATAGACTCCAGCAAAAACAATGACATCGGCATTGTTTTTTTCGGCGGCCCGGGCAAGGGCAAGGCTGTCGCCCACAATATCGGCGACCTGCTGTATTTCAGGAAGGGTGTAATAGTGGGCAAGAATGAGGGCATTCATCTCTTTTTTCAGCGCATTGATCCTCCTGAAAAGTTCTTCATGCGAAAGAGGGGCGCTGGCGGAGCTGGCTGGAGCAATATCTCTGGTCATGGTCTGGTTTACGGTGTGGTTGCAGGCATGGGTTGTGGTGACGCTCTTATTTGAGGTAGTAGTCAAGATCGTCATCTTCCCTGATGAGGAGGAGAATCGCCGAATTGGGGACAATGATGTATCGCTCCTCTTCATATTCGATCTCATAGGAGCTGTTCTGGATAAAAATAGCCAGATCTCCCACTTTTGCCTGGAGTGGTATGTACTGTGCTGCTGAAACGCGCTCTTTCCAGGGTTCGTCCGATTCGGGTGGCGGGCCTACAGGGTAACCCGGCCCGGTTTTTATGATGTAGCCTGACTGAATTTTCTCTTTTTCCTGAACTCCCGGAGGAAGATAAATACCGGATTTGGTTCTCTCGCCAAGAGATTTTGGTTTGATTAATACTCTATCACCGACAACAACAAATTTATCTGTTATATTCACATTCTGCGTCATATGTTTTCTCTTGACCTATTGACCGGGCGCCTCTTGCGCCATGATGAGGAAAATGTAATAAAAAAAACGGAATATGAACCGTGAGGAAGTTTTTTACCCTTCTTTTCAAATACAATACCTGGCTGCTTTTTGCGGCATACTGCAGTATCGCGGTGATCTTTATTAAACTTCAGCAGGATGATATACTGGCAAAGATTCACACTGGCAGCATTGAGTTTGGCGCTGCTATCAATGAAAAGCTGACGGGTATCAGCTCCTTGTTTACTCTGAGCAGTGAAAACGATCGCCTGATGCAGCTTAACAGCGATCTGCTCTCGAGGGTGCTCATCCTTGAAACTGCGGCTGTTGATGAACGGAACCTCCGGAAAATTGCTGCCGACAGCAGCTTCAATGCTTCAGGGTTTCTTATGGCAAGGGTTGTTGACCGCAAATTCAGTGACCGTGACAATATGCTGGTGATTGATGCCGGATGGAGACGGGGAATAAAAAAAGATATGACCGTTCTGGTGCCACAGGGTCTGGTGGGGAGAGTCATCTCTGTTTCGGAAAACTATGCAAGGGTGATGCCGGTTATCCATCCGGATTTCAAGGTCTGCGTGGTAGCCGATTCATCGAACAACATGGGTATTCTCTCCTGGAGCGGAGGCAAAGAGTTCATCGCCCAGGTGGAACACATTCCCATCAGCAGCACGCTTAAAGTGCATGAACGCATAGTCACTTCCGATTTCAGTACCTTTTCAATACGGGGTATTCCTGTCGGAAGAGTGGTTCGCATAACACCTGATAACCTCTTTTACAGGGTTGATGTACGGCTTGCTGTGGATTTTGCGTCACTTACCCACGTACTGGTTGCTCCGCTGAAAATAGAACCGGAAAAGAGCGCGATTACCGGCAATACTCCGGAAAAACAAGAGATCCCTTAATTTTCAGATATTGACCTTGTGACAAGAAATATTCCCTTTTATCTTGTTGTACTCTGCATCGTCTCTCTGATGCAGGAGTTCGGCTTCTCCCACTTGACACTGTTCAAGGTCTCTTTTGATGCCGTCACCATCTTCCTCGCCTTTATTGCCATAACCACAAATCAGAAAACAAGCATGAGTTTCGGGTTTGCTGCAGGAGTGCTTGCGGGCCTCCTGACGGGAAACATGGGGTTACAGATGCTTGCAAGAACGGTCGGAAGTTTTGTTGCCAGTTTTTTTCAGACTCCCAAAGAGAGCCATGCAACGATTAAACAGAAATCAAGACGCTTTTATGGCGCTGTCATTGCTGCAGGACTCTGTACCAATGCCATTCTTGCCGTTGGAGAAAATCCTCTTGGCCTGTCGCTGGCTTACCGGCTGGTTGTTTTTGGTCTGCTTGAGTCACTCTTCAACATTATTTTAGCCTTGATTCTGAACAGGCTGTTTTTGAGAAAATCACTTGTAAACTGAACGATGGATAAACCCCAGCAAAGCGCCAGAACCGTCTCTTTTTTTGTGATTGCAGTTTTTACGGTACTGTTTGGCCGACTCTTCTATCTGCAGGTGCTTAATTATCAGCAGCTTGGATCAATTTCAACAACAAACAGCATCCGAAGAATCTGGATGCCGCCTCCGAGAGGACGGATGATTGACCGGAACGGGATTATCATTGTCGACAATCAGCCTCTCTATACAATCAAGATTATTCCTTCTGAATTCAGGAAAGAAAAAACTGCTTTTCTTGCGAGGCTGATACAGAAGCCAAAGGAGGAGCTGGATGAAAGTTACCGCAAGGGATATGCGTTTAACCGATTTTCAGCAACCATTGTAAACCGTAACCTTGATGCCATTGCAATAGCGAGAGTCAGCGAGAATCTCTGGCAGCTTCCCGGTGTCCTTATAGAGTCCGACAACAAACGACTCTATCCTGACGCCCTTTTTGGAACCCATCTCTTTGGCTATTTACGCTCGATATCGAGGGAAAAGCTTGATGAGCTGGCCGACCAGGGTTACTCTCAGGATGACAAAATCGGTTTCAGCGGACTGGAAAAATTTTATGAGGAGCGGCTGAAAGGTCAGAAAGGGGCCCGGTTTGAAATGGTTACCCCTTTGGGGAAATATGCGGGAAAATACGATGACGGAAAGAGCGATATCGTCTCCATAAAGGGGGATGATCTCTATCTGGCTATTGACGGTGGACTGCAGCAACTTGCTGAACAATTGCTGAGAAAAACGGGAAAATCAGGGGCTGTCGTGGCTATTGACCCCTCAACCGGCGGAGTCCTTGCCCTTGCCAGCGCACCGGACTATGATCTTGATATCTTCAACGGTTCTACTGATCGCAAAGGATGGAACAGTATTCTTACCAATCCGTCAAAACCGCTTTTTAACCGCACCGTTCAGGCTGTTTATCCGCCAGGATCCATTTACAAGATGATTCTTGCGATGGCAGCGCTTGAGGAAAAGAGATTTGATCCGAAGAAGAAGATACTCGATAACGGGGTCTTCATCTATGGAAAACGACGATTTCTCAGCAATGAGGGTAGGGGGCACGGATGGGTGGATATGAGAGAGGCCATTACGGTTTCATCCAATGTCTATTTTTATAACCTGATTTTTCCTGTGGGGTTTGAGAACTGGACAAAATATGGCGCCATGTTCGGTTTTGGACAAAAAAGCGGTATTGACCTGCCTGGCGAGAGGGCCGGACTTCTTCCATCAACCAGTTACTACAATAAACGGTATGGCGAGAACAGGTGGACAAAGGGCTATCTGGTCAGCCTTGCGATTGGCCAGGGTGAGCTTGGCACGACACCGGTGCAGCTTGCTGCCTATGCTGCGGCCATTGCCAACAATGGCACACTCTATCAGCCTCATCTTGTTAAAGGATATCGCGATACGGCTACGGGTAAATATTTTCCCTTCCTCTATACAAAACAGGAGCTTCCGGTTTCAGCAGAAACATTCGCTCTTATCAAGGATGGTATGATCGGGGTTGTACGACGGGGTACAGGCACGCTGGCCCAGGTACCTGGTGTAACTGTTGCAGGAAAAACCGGAACTGCACAAAATCCCCATGGGAAGGATCATGCGTGGTTTATTGCTTTTGCTCCGGTGGAGAATCCAAAAATCGCCATGGCGGTGCTTGTGGAGAATGCTGGTTTCGGTGGCGCCATTTCGGCTCCGATTGCCCGTGAACTGATCCGCTACTATGTGAAGGGTGAGAAGGTGGCTGTTGCACCGGAAAGAAAAGGAAACGCACCCGCTGATAGTGTGCTGCAAGCTGATAGTACGGATACAGCGATACCGGCAGCAGTGCAACCGGAAAAGGTCATCAATAACGCTGAACCTGTTACCGGTGAACGTATTGACAACAAGAGTGGAGAGGTGAGCGAATGATCTATAAGCATGATCCGGCATCCATACAGGGGTTTCTTGAGGATACGAGCAATCTGAAGAGCGGTCATACTCCGGGTGTTTTTTTCCCTGAGAATGGGGATGATATTTCCGGACTCCTGAAAGGTGCAACAGAAGAGAGACGCCGCTTCACCATTGCCGGTAATGGAACCGGAACAACTGGTGGCAGAATTCCTATGGGTGAATATGTCATTTCGATGCAATTGCTTGACCGAATCGGCGAACCGGTGCCTCTCGACGGGAAGAGGGCTTACATAACGGTCGAGGCTGGAGCCCACCTTGCGGCTATTCAGAAAAAGGTGGAAGAGGCTGGCTGGTTTTATCCTCCCGACCCGACGGAAAAGCTCTGTTTTATCGGAAGCACCATCGCAAACAACTCTTCAGGAGCACGCAGTTTTAAGTATGGCCCGACGCGAAACCATATTGCCCGACTCCTCATCATTCTGCCGCAGGGTGAGTGCATCAACCTTTCGCGTGGGGCCTCTCTGGCAGACAAGGAGGGTTTCTTCTATTTCAAGCTGCCTTCCGGCGGTGAACTGACTTTCAGGAGAGCGGCTTACCATATGCCTGAAACCTCAAAGCACAATGCCGGATATTTTTCGGATGAGGGAATGGATCTGATTGACCTCTTTATCGGTTCCGAGGGAACGCTCGGGGTTATTGTGGAGGCTGATCTCATGCTCATTCCCTTGCCAGCGGCGGTTATCTCCTGTCTGGTCTACTTCGCTCATCTTGATGAGCTCTTCTCCTTTGTCGGGCGGCTTAAAGAGCCGGGCAATGGTATTTCAGCACGGGCAATTGAGTTTTTTGATTCCCGTTCGCTCGAATTTCTTGCAAAAAAGTATCCTGAAGTGCCCCATAATTGCGAGGGCGCAATTTTTTTTGAAGTGGAAACTACTGCCCAGAGAGAAGAGAACGACCTTGATACCCTTTTCAATCATATGGAGTCGTGCAATGCCATGACCGATCTCTCCTGGGTGGCGCTTGATCGTGATGAACAGGAGCGGTTGCGGGAGTTTCGTCACGCTTTGCCGCTTCTTGTCAACGATTGGCTGAGTCGGCAGCATGAAAGTAAAATCAGTACCGATATGGCTGTTCCGGATGGCCGTTTCCGTGAACTCTTTGATTTTTATTGCACTTCTTGCGAACAACAGGGCTTTGTCTATATTATTTTTGGTCATATAGGAGATGCTCATGTACACTTGAACATTCTGCCGCGCAACAGGGAGGAGTTTTTGGAGGCGAAGGCCCTGTACCGGAAGTTTGTTGGCAAGGCGCTTGAACTGGGAGGAACGCTTTCTGCAGAGCATGGCATCGGCAAGCTCAAGGCGGAATATCTTGTGGGTATGTATCAGGACACTGGTATTCGGGAGATGGCCCGGATAAAGAAATATCTGGATCCTTTTCTGGTGCTCAACAGGGGAAATATTATTCCTGCCGCATATTTGGAAACTGAAAATCATTAACGATCACGGTGGCAAAAAAGCAACAGACTCAGCAATATGTTCAGGCCATTCAAAACAGAAAGGCCCGGTTCGAATTTGAAATTCTCGATACCCTCGTTGCCGGTATCCAGCTTTTTGGAAGCGAGGTGAAATCGGTACGCCTGGGGCAAGCGAGTCTGAGCGACAGCTTTGCCATCATCCTTCGTAATGAGATCTGGCTTGAAGGTATGCAGATTACTCCGTATGCGCATAACCGGATGGAGCTGATTGAAGCGAAGCGGAGTCGTAAACTGCTGCTGCATAAAGAGGAAATCCGCAAAATCGAGGCAAAAATCAGTGAAAAAGGGCTTACGCTGGTGCCATTGAAGGCCTTTTTCAACTCGAAAGGCCTCCTGAAAATTGAACTTGCCATAGCCAAAGGCAAAAAGCTCTACGACAAGCGCGAAACGATCAAGGCGAGGGAAAATCAGCGTCAGATGGAGCAGATAAAAAAACAATACTAAACAGATAAAAATAAGAGGAAATCCATATGCTTTTTCCATCTGTACAGGAACAGCTTGATCTTATTGTTGCCAATGTGGTGGAAATCATCAGCGTTGAAGAACTTGAACAGAAATTGCGTCAGAGCCTGAAATGCGGTCTGCCACTGAAAATAAAACTTGGCGCTGATCCATCCCGCCCTGACTTGCATCTCGGTCATTCGGTCGTTTTGCGGAAGCTCCGGGAGTTTCAGGATTTTGGCCATGAGGCTATTCTTATTATTGGCGATTTTACCGCCATGATCGGCGACCCTTCGGGAAAAAGCAAGACGCGACCGCAGCTTTCAGCCGAAGAGGCGCGGGAAAATGGTTTAAGTTACTTTGAGCAGGCTTCGAAAATTCTTGACCCTGAAAAAACGACGATCTGCTATAATGCCGACTGGCTTGGCAAGATGAGTTTTGCCGATGTCATCAAACTTTCAAGCCACTATACGGTGGCCCGGATGCTTGAGCGTGATGACTTCGAGAGGCGGTATCGGGCTCAAGAGCCCATCTCAATTCATGAGTTCCTCTATCCGCTTGCTCAGGGCATGGATTCAGTGCATCTGAAAAACGATGTTGAACTTGGCGGTACTGACCAGAAATTTAATCTGCTGGTCGGCAGGGCTTTGCAGCGGGAGTATGGTATTGAACCGCAGGTCTGCATTACCATGCCCTTGCTCGTGGGCACTGACGGAAAGGAGAAGATGTCGAAATCACTTGGCAACGCCATCTGTTTCAATGACTCCCCTTCCGATATCTATGGCAAGGTACTTTCGATTCCCGACACGCTCATTGAAACGTACTGCAAACTTCTGGTGCCAAAGGAAGATGAGGGGGTTGGGGCTATTCTCGACGAGATAACGGAAAATCCGAGAACCGCCAAGCGGGCTCTGGCAAAGACAATTGCAGCTCTCTACTCTTCACAAAAAGAGGCTGATGATGCGGAATCACAATTTGATCAGCTCTTCATTCATAAAAAAGCGCCTGACCATATTGAACTTTTTGAATTTGATGAGTCGTCCATATCACTGATCGATCTCCTCGTCACCCTTGGCGCCGCCACGTCAAAAAGTGACGCTCGACGGATGATTCAGCAGAAATCGGTTCTTGTTGATGAGAGGAAGATCGAAGAGATTGCGGAGTGTATTGAACTCAGCCTGGAAGCAAAAATCATCAGGGCTGGAAAAAGAAGGTTTTTTAAAGTGGCCGCAAGAAAAACATTTTGAATACGACTGCTTTTTCCTATAATTCGTCAATTTCGATACTGGGAACACTTTACACAATAAAATTAAATCCGGAGGCACGGCATTGTCATTTGTCCCATCAAAAGTTTTTTTCACCAAAGGTGTGGGAAGGCACAAAGAATATCTCTCCTCGTTCGAGCTTGCCCTGAGAGAGGCCAAAATCGAGAAATGCAATCTGGTTACAGTATCAAGTATTTTTCCTCCTCACTGTGAGCGCATCAGTGTGGAAGAGGGTGTAAAGCTGCTTTCTCCGGGGCAGATCACCTTTGCTGTCATGGCCCGTAATTCAACCAATGAGTTCAACCGTCTTATTGCCGCTTCAGTCGGCGTCGCCATTCCTGCTGATGATACACAGTATGGTTATCTGTCGGAACACCATCCGTTTGGAGAGTCCGCCGAACAGTCTGGTGAATATGCCGAAGATTTGGCGGCAACGATGCTTGCAACCACCCTTGGTATTGAGTTTGATCCGAACAAGGACTGGGACGAACGTGAGGGTATTTACAAAATGAGTGGAAAAATCATCAATTCATACAACATCACTGAAACCGCAGAGGGCGAAAACGGTCTCTGGACAACCGTTATTTCCTGCGCCGTTCTCCTGCCGTAACGGCTCTCCGTTCGGCTCCCGAGGGTGCTGAACGCGAAGATTTTTTTTCGCCGAAAAGAGGGTGACCCTGTCTGAAAAAAGTTAACAAACGGGTAATGGGCTTTTTTTGACCACCTGCTACCCGTTTGTTAACTGGTTGGCCACACAGGCAGAACCCATATTATTTCAGTGACTGCTCATGATTTATCTTGCCTCATTCCAGAATATTCGTACCCTTGAGGAGTTGATTCTCTGGGGTGGCTATCTGTTGCTCTTTATCATTATTTTTGCCGAAACCGGCCTGTTTGCAGGCTTTTTTCTTCCGGGTGACTCTCTGCTCATAACGGCAGGGCTTATCGCGGCATCAGGAGCTCTCGACATCGTCCTCCTGATCACAATCCTTTCGTGTGGAGCGATTCTGGGTGATACAACGGGCTATTTTATCGGAAAAAAGCTTAAAAACTCAATCTTTTCAGCAGAGAATTCCCGTTTTTTTCGTCGCGAACATTTGCTGAAAACAGAGGCTTTTTATCGGAAACATGGTTCAAAAACGGTGTTTCTTGCTCGTTTTGTGCCGATCGTACGCAGCTTTACGGCGACTCTGGCGGGTGTGACCGGGATGCCGTTCGGGCTCTTCTTTTTTTTCAGTTTCTGCGGCTCTCTTGTCTGGGTTCTCTGTTTTACGCTGATCGGTTTCTTTATTGCAAGCCTCTTTCCTGATATTGTTAAATATCTGCACGCCGTCATCCTTGCAGGAATAGTCCTTATCGTAGCCACTGCCCTGAAAAGCCTGAGGCAGAAAAATAAAGCTGCGCGGTGAAGATGTATCTTGTTTCGGGCAGAGAGGCTCACGGATATGTATACTTGCTATGGTATTTTCTACACAGTAACCATTAATCAAACTGGGCACATCACAGTTATGACTGAATCGATCAAAACTGATGTTCTGGTGATCGGCAGCGGCATAGGCGGACTCTATTTTGCCATTCATATGGCCGATTACGCCAAGGTAACGATTATCACAAAAAAGGAGAGTTCCACATCCAATACCAATTGGGCCCAGGGTGGAATCGCTGCCACCATCGATCATAATGACAGTGCTGAGCTGCATATCGCTGATACCCTTGATGCCGGGGCAGGATTGTGCAACCTCGAAATGGTCACTCTCATGGTAAATGAGGGACCTCAGCATATCGAGCGTCTGATGCAACTTGGTGTTAACTTTACCACTTCAGATCATGACCACCTGCACCTCGGCAAGGAGGGTGGCCACTCCAGAAGCCGCATTGTTCATGCACAGGATCTGACCGGACGTGAGGTTGAAACGGCTCTTCTTGATCGTATCAACAGCCACCCCAATATCACCCTGCTTGAGCACCATTTTGCCATCGAACTGCTTACCGAGCACCATCTCGATATTAAGACGAACAGCATCAACTGTTACGGAGCTTACGTGCTCGACTCACGCCAAAGGCAACCGAAAAAGATTCTGGCAAAAATTACCATGCTCGCATCAGGAGGACTTGGCCATATCTATCCCTACACCACAAATCCGGAGATAGCTACTGGTGATGGTGTGGCGATGGGATATCGGGCTGGAGCTGAAATTGCCAATATGGAGTTTATCCAGTTTCATCCAACCGCTCTCTACCATCCTAAAGCTAAATCTTTTTTGATTTCGGAAGCTGTCCGGGGATTTGGCGGTATCCTGAGACTGAAAAATGGTCAGGAGTTTATGCATAAATATGATAAACGCCTGAATCTGGCTCCCCGCGATATTGTGGCCCGCGCCATTGACTCGGAGATCAAAAAAAGTGGTGAAGAGTGTGTCTTTCTTGATGTAACGCATATCGACGCGGAAAAAACAAAGGAACATTTTCCCAACATTTATGAAACCTGTCTCGGTTTTGGTATTGATATGACGAAGGAGATGATCCCGGTTGTTCCTGCAGCACACTATTCATGCGGTGGCATGCGCACCGATGACAAAGGGCGCACCACCATAGAAAGGCTTTATGCATGCGGAGAGACGAGTTGTACCGGGGTTCATGGTGCTAACCGTCTTGCAAGCAACTCTCTGCTTGAAGCGCTGGTCTTTGCCTGGAGGGCATATCTTGATATCAGCGAAGAGGTGAAGAAACATGACAACCATGTCGATTTTCCTGACTGGGACGATACGGGTACCGTCAATCCGGAAGAGTGGATTTTGGTATCACACAACAAACGGGAGGCACAGCAGGTGATGAATGACTATGTCGGGATTGTGCGCAGTGACCTGCGCCTGCAGCGTGCGAAAAGACGGATTGATTTTCTTAAGGAGGAGACGGAGTCCTACTACAAGAAGACAAAGATAACGACTCAGATTCTTGAGCTTCGCAATATCATCAAAGTGGCGAGCCTGATCATCGAGAGTGCCATCAAGCGCCGTGAATCGAGAGGACTGCATTATACAACCGATTATCCCAACAGAGACGACAAACATTTTCTGATTGATACGGTGTTGCGATCGTTTTAACAACCATCTTATCATGCAACGGGTTATCCGGATATCTGTAGGGGCACGCCATGGCGTGCCCTTACAAATGATGGCGTGCCCCTGCAGATAATAGCATGCCGCCCCTACCTCACCTCCTGCCAATCTCTTGCATAGCGGAAATCGATACCGGGTGTCCGGCCTGATAGTTTGGCTATAACGGGCATCATCCTTTTGTACTGGTTCCTGACAACCATCTTCCTGACACGGTCATAGAAGGGTTCCTCTATCCCCTGGCCAAGGATCGCATGTTTATCCATTCTCTTTTCAAGCATCATATAGAGGAGCAAATCAACGGCTTCATAACTGAATCCGAGATCATCCTCATCGCTCTGTCCTTCCCAGAGGTCGGCTGAAGGCGCTTTGACAATAAGGGGCTCCGGAATGGCGAGATGACGGGCAAGACCTCGTACCTGGGTTTTATAGAGATCGCCAATTGGATTGATGGCTGAAGCCATATCGCCAAAGAGGGTGCCGTAACCAAGAAGCAGTTCTGTTTTGTTGCTTGTTCCGGTGACCAGGCGACCATCTCTTGCTGAAACATCATAGAGCAATATCATCCTCGTGCGCGCCATAATATTGCCCCTTCTCAACAACTGATTTTCCGGTACAGAGGAAAAAAAAGCATCGACAACAGGCGTAATCGGCATCTCTTCGGCCTGTATGCCGAGCTTTTTAATCATGAGTTCCGCATGTTCGAGACTTTCCATACTGCTTGAAGCATAGGGCATCATAAGCCCTAAAACGTTCTGCCTACCCAGTGCGCGAACCGCCAGTTCACAGACAACAGCCGAATCGATACCGCCTGACAGACCAAGTACGACCGAACTGAATCCGAACTTTCGAAGCTCATTGAAAAGAAATGCTTTGAGAATATCCTCTACCAGGTGATAATCGAGATGGAGATCCTGAACCTTCATAATGGGCCGTCTAAAAGTTGAACAATCGAATGAGTGAGCCAATCAGTAAAAAAGCTGCTGTGTTGACCACCACTACAAAAAAACCGGTATTTCTTAATGCTGATGCTGAAAGAGTTTCATCATGGTCAAGCAGCAGCTTTAAACCATTTCTGCCAATGACAAGAGCATAGCCGAGAGCAAACGCAGCAAAAAACCAACTCAGGGAGCCCGTAAAATAGAAAAGTTCAAAGAGCCATACGGGGGTCATCGCATAGGAGAAAACCGTGAGCACTTTCGATTTGAAACTCTCTGTGTGTTGCGGCCGGAGCAAGAAGAGCGCTCCTCCCATCATGAGATAGAGCGCTGCGACATCAATGAGAAAGGTGGCAATGGTAAAGAACATGGCTGGTCGGGGTACACCGATCAGAGGAAATTTTACGAACTGCACAAGGGCAATAACCGGAACGGCATACTCCCTGAGTACACTGGACTCCCCAGCTACCTCTCTCTTCTTGATAGCACGCCATAACGTGCTATTACGGAACAGGAGAGCAAACATTGAGGAAAAAAGTTCATGAACGCCCATAAGAGTGCTTATCTAAGCCATTTTGAAGGGTTTTGCTTGACTCGGCCTTTCCATATCTCAAAATGCACAACGGAAGCTCCCTCAGCAGTTTTTCCGGCGAATCCAAGCAGTTGCTGCGACTTGATAATATCGTCTCGTGCTACACTTAACTGACCCAGATTGGCATACACGGTAAGATAAGATTGCGGATGGCGAACAATAACGATATTGCCAAAAGTGGGAAGAAAGGCAATCTGGACTACCTTGCCACCAGAAACAGCCCTTACCTGCGTGTTGGAAGGGACAGAAATATCGATCCCGTTATTGGTGGTTACAATTCTGAGATCCTTGTCTTTTACCGTTCCAAACCTTTTGGAGACGACACCATTCTGTACAGGCCAGGGCAGTGAACCAAATGCTCTGTCAAAATTTGCGGAAACGCCTTCCAACTCGGGAGAATCCAGATTGAGTGTTTGATTGCCTTGCTCTTTTTCCGGACTCTTCATGGCTCTCTGCGGGGCCTCTTCCATCGCTTTGTTTGCAGTATCAGGAGCCACTCTTTGTTCGACCGTTTTTTTCTTCTTCACACGAACCCGCCCGACAGCAGGACGTTCGGTCCGAAGGTGCTCTTGCTCAGGCTGTTTTTGCTCAAGTCGTTGGGCCTCAAGTCGTTTTTGCTCAAGTTGCAGGGTCTTGCGACGCCTTGCTTCAAGATTTTTTCTTCTCCGTTCACGTTCAGCCTCCAGAGCACGCTGCTCAGCCAGAATGAGTGACTCTATCCTTGACTGCAATTGCATACGTTTCTGCTGGACAGTTGCAAGCTGTGCGAGATATTCCTGCTTGTTTTTCTTTAACCGGTCAAGTACCACCTCTTTCTCTTTTTTACTGGCTGACCAGCTTTTCAACTGCTGCTCCTGCTCCCTGACGACTTTAGCTTTTTGCTGATAGCTCTGCTCAAGCGCAATCCTGCTATTTTCAAGCTTTGCAGCAACCTGCTGCAGCTCTTCGACATTGCTGCGGACAGAACGGGTAAAAAAACCCATATATTGCGCGCGTACCAGAGCTTTGGAAACGGAACCTGCAGCAAAAAAATGCTCTATATCCCTGTTTCCACCATATTTATATGCTGATATCACCGTCCTGCGAAAATCATCAGAAACCCTGCCATAAATCTTGCGATTCCCCTGAAGCTCATCATGAAGACGGTCAATATCACCATCGAGCCTGGTGAGATAGCTCTGGTTTTCATTGATCATCTTTTCAAGTACCAGAATCTGGCTACGAATATTTTCCAGAGCCTTAAATGAGTGTGACTCTTTTTTTGTTGTCAACTTCAGTTTTGATTGGTACTCCTGGAGCTGCAGCTTGAGATTCGAAAGGTTTTTTTCAACTGCTGCACGCTCTTTCATGATCTTTGTGATCTCGCCGTTTCTCGGCAATGCTACCGTTGTTGGGGGCGACAGCACTGATACAAGCAAGAAGAGAACGCTGGCTATGCGCAATACTCTATAAAAAAAAGCAGGTGGAACGATAAAGGTCATAAAAAATCCCCAGGCATTAAAAATTCTGCTACCCTTACAAATAAAAATGGTGAGAAGAGACCATCGAAAAACACAAGAAAAACATCAACTCAAGGTAAAGGATAAAATCTTTTCTTCGCAAACGGTCAAAGAAAAAAAAATTTGTTTTTCTTGACCTGAAATAATGGTAACTATCCGTTTTTCATCAGCGTATCGAATACATGGACAAGCTTGTCATAAAGGGCGGTAGCCGCATCTCCGGCACTATAACGGCCTCAGGCTCAAAAAATACCTCTCTGCCAATCATTGCCGCAACACTGCTTACCGGCAATGGCACCTTTACCCTTCATCATATCCCTGATCTGAAGGATATCGTGACCTTTACCCAGCTTTTGCACCACCTGGGAGCTGAAACGACCTATGAGGGCAACACCCTGAAGGTTTCATCCCGCAATGTACAAAGTCTTCAGGCACCCTATGAACTGGTAAAAAAAATGAGGGCATCGATCTATGTTCTTGGACCGATGCTTGCACGATTTGGCCACGCAAGAGTCTCTCTTCCCGGGGGATGTGCTTTCGGACCACGCCCCATTGACCTTCATTTGATGGCTATGGAAAAACTTGGCGCCACGATCACCATCGAAACCGGATTTATTGATGCCACCATTCCAGGCGGAAAACTGCAGGGTGGCCATATCACCTTCCCGATCTCTTCTGTCGGTGCGACGGGAAATGCTCTCATGGCGGCTGTCCTTGCCGAGGGTACCACAACCATCAGCAATGCGGCTGCAGAACCTGAAATTGAGACGCTCTGCAAATTTCTCATCGCAATGGGAGCAACAATCAGGGGAACAGGAACAACCGAACTTGAAATAGAGGGGTGCAATACACTCAAAGCTATTGAATTTAAGAACGTTTTTGATCGCATCGAAGCTGGGACACTTCTTGCGGCTGCAGCCATAACTGGAGGAGATATTACTGTTAATGGCGTTGAACCCGAACAGATGAAAGCTGTACTGAAAAAATTTGTGCACGCGGGATGCCTGGTTGAGACAACAGACAACAGCATAACCCTGAAAAGTCCGAAAAAGCTTATTCCAACCGATGTCACCGCAAAGCCTTATCCAGCCTTTCCAACCGATATGCAGGCCCAATGGATTGCTCTGATGACGCAAGCTGAAGGATCAAGTCATATTACCGACAAGGTCTATCATGAACGGTTCAACCACATCCCTGAGCTGAATCGGCTTGGCGCCCATATTGAGATCCATAAAAATCAGGCAATTGTTCACGGACCGCAACAGCTCTCGGGTACGAAGGTCATGTCAACCGATCTGAGAGCCTCAGCAAGCCTTGTTCTTGCAGGCCTTGTCGCTGAAGGAACAACGGAAGTACTGCGAGTTTACCACCTCGACCGGGGATATGAAAAGATCGAAATAAAACTGAACAGCCTTGGTGCCGATATCAGCAGGGAAAAGTATGATGAATTTCACTGACTTTAATAAAAAAGAGGATTATTTTTTTGGATATTATCAGCAATGCATTATATTAACTGCCTCTAAAGCTAAGCATTGAGGGCCCTTAGCTCAGTTGGTCAGAGCAAGCGACTCATAATCGCTGGGTCGTAGGTTCAAGTCCTACAGGGCCCACCGTATTGTGAATGAGAAAAAAAATTACCTGGCGTGTTCGTCTAGTGGCCCAGGACATCGCCCTCTCAAGGCGAAGATCACGGGTTCGAATCCCGTACACGCTACCATAACAAGCACCCGTAGCTCAACTGGATAGAGTATCTGACTACGAATCAGACGGTTAGAGGTTCGACTCCTCTCGGGTGCACTCCCTTCTTCCTGGCTTAACAGCTTTTCTCTCTTTCGGCGATGCTTGACCTTGCTTTTCTTCTCGCTCCTGTATTTGCAACATTTTTTCTGGGAATGTTTTTGCGGAAAACATCAGTTTTTGATGATTACGCGCCGGATGTTCTTTTTAAGCTTGTTTATCATTTGACGCTTCCTGCACTCCTGATTTCCGTACTTTCCTGGGTGGTCATCAGTCGTGCGATGCTTTTTCTTCCTCTTCTCTCTTCGCTTCTTATCCTTTTGACGCTCGCAGCGGCTTTGCTCACGGGAAAAGCCATCAAGATGCAAAAAAAAACCTGGTTGGTAGTTGCAGGTGGCTCAATGATCATGAATGTGGGCTTTGTCATACCCTTCATTCAATCATTTTATGGAGACGATGGGCTGGCTCGCCTCTTCATCTTTGATCTTCCGAATGGGTTGTTGGCTTCTGCAGTGGTCTGCACGTTTGGCAACAATGATGGAGGTGCCACTAAAAATGGCCTGCTCAAGAAACTCATCACCTCCCCCCCTCTTCTGGCCCTGATTGCAGCTCTTCTGATGAATGCATTTGATCTGCGTCCCATGCCCATTGCAACCTCAGTACTGCACTCCATCGGCAAGCTGACGATACCGCTCATGCTTCTTGCTCTCGGGGCATCATTCAGGATAACAAAAATCAACCCATTCCATCTTGCTGTCGCCATCGTCCTGCGCATGGTTCTCGGACTTGCTCTCGGAGTATGGCTTGCCAGCCTGTTTGGCCTTGAAGGGCTCGACCGGGCCATTGTGGTACTCTCAGCTTCCGCACCGGCAGGGTTCTCAACCATCAGCCTTGCCTCGATTGAGGAACTTGACCACGAATTTGCCGCAACTCTTGTAGCATCTTCGATGATCGTGGCAATGATTCTTATTCCTGTACTTCTCACCATTCTCTAAAAAAAAAGAGAAAAGAAAATTGGAATAAATTATTTTTTACTATATTCACCTCACTATTGAGGAGTGGCCAAATTGGTAAGGCTCCTGATTCTGGATCAGGCAATTTGCAGGTTCGAGTCCTGCCTCCTCAGCAAAAAAAAAGAGACAAACTAACCATTTGTCTCTTTTTTTTTGCTGAAATCCCGATCATTATCTGATTATCCGTGCTGCCGGGCAACCTCTCGCTGACCAAACTGTTTGCAGCTTCAGCCTTTTTGCACATTCACTCTTTTTACACCCGCAAGCACCATAGCCGATACCTTTTCATGAGCATCCGTGGTGCAAAAAAAAAGAGACAGAACTTGCGTTCTGCCTCTTTGACATAAGAGACCGGAAAACCGGAAACTTATTTTGCAGGTGCTTCTGCTGCTGGTGCTGCTGGTGCTTCTGCTGCTGGTGCTTCTGCTGCTGGTGCTGCCGGTGCCTCTGCTGCTGGTGCTTCTGCTGCTGGCGCTGCAGGTGCTTCTACCGGTGCTTCTACTGGTGCTTCAGCTTTTTTTGCGCAGCCAACGAAAGAGACTGAGCTCAAAAGAAAGAGGAAAATGAAAAGTTTTTTCATTGCTATTATTATTTTTGTTGTTTGATAATTGACAGCTTCATCAGCTCTCGAATAATAAAAAAAAACAGCGACTTTTCAAAAGCCTACTGTATGGCGGAATATGCAAAAAAATTTCACATCCCGCCTTAATAAATATTTTTTTTACTCAACAAGCAACTCTAATTCTGCTTTTTCAAGCTTGTGAAAGTTAAGATATTGGTAAACATTCTCCTCTTTTTCGCCTGAGAGATGACGGTTGATGATTTCCATATACTCATCTTTGTTTGGCAGGTGACCAAGAAGGGCGCATACTGCAGCAAGCTCCGCTGAGCCAAGATAGACCTGTGCTCCCGTGCCCATGCGGTTATCGAAGTTTCTTGTGCTGGTAGAGAAGACTACGGCATTATCGGCGACCCTTGCCTGATTACCCATGCACAGTGAACATCCCGGACGCTCAATACGGGCTCCGGATGCGCCAAATATCGAGTAATAGCCCTCTTCGATCAGTTTTGTCATATCCATTTTCGTGGGAGGAACAATCCAGAGCTTTACCGGGGCAACACCCTTGTTGCGCAAAATTTCGCCGAGAGCGCGGAAATGGCCAATATTGGTCATACAACTTCCAACAAAGACCTCGTCAATGACTTTCGGCCTGTCGTCGGTACGAAGCACCTCACTGAGCGTCATGACATCATCAGGATCGTTGGGGCAGGCAAGAATCGGCTCGGTAATTTTGTTCATATCGACCTCGATAACTGCTGCATACTCTGCATCACTGTCTGGCTCAAGAAGAGAGGGGTTTGCAAGCCAGGCTTCCATTTTACCGATTCGACGTTGCAGGGTATCAGCATCGCCATAGCCCAGCTCTATCATTTGTTCGAGCAATTTGACGTTTGAGCTGAGATATTCGATAACCGGTTCTTTATCGAGCCGGACAGTGCAGGCCGCAGCGCTTCGTTCGGCAGAAGCATCACTGAGTTCAAAAGCTTGCTCAACCTTGAGTTTCGGCAGCCCTTCGATTTCAAGAATACGACCGGCAAAGACGTTTTTCTTGCCTTTCTTTTCGACGGTCAGCAAGCCTTGCTTCAAGGCCACATAGGGAATGGCGTTGACCAGATCCCGCAATGTAATACCTTGCTGCATCTCACCAGTAAAGCGCACAAGCACTGATTCAGGAACATTCAAAGGCATGGTTCCGGTAACACCTGCAAATGCTACAAGCCCTGAACCTGCCGGGAACGAAATGCCGATTGGAAAACGGGTATGGGAATCAGCGCCAGTACCAAGTGTATCGGGCAGCACCATGCGGTTCAGCCATGTGTGAATAACACCGTCTCCGGGTTTAAGCGAAACGCCGCCCCTGCTCATGATAAAGTACGGGAGGCTTCTGTGCAACTTCACATCAGAAGGCTTTGGATAGGCTGATGTATGGCAAAAGCTCTGCATTAAGAGATCAGCGCTGAAACTGAGTGCTGCAAACTCTTTCACCTCGTCACGGGTCATGGCTCCGGTTGTATCCTGTGAACCAACCGTAAGTGTCTCTGGTTCAACATACATCCCCGGACGCACACCCTGAAGACCACAGGCCTTGCCGATCATTTTCTGGGCAAGCGTGTAACCTTTACCGCTGTCTGCAGGCTGTTCAGGACGCAGGAAGAGGTTGTCTTCACCTAATCCGAGAGCTTTTCGTGCCTTTCTGGTCAGGGTTCGGCCAATAATCAGGGGAATACGTCCTCCGGCACGAACCTCGTCCGCAATCGTATTCGGGGAGAGTTCGAACCGCGCGATCACTGCACCGTTTTTCTCTATGGTACCTGTGGCAAGATAAAGATCAATAACATCGCCCATCTCCATTGCCGTCACATCAGCCTGGACAGGCAAGGCACCCGAATCCTCTGCTGTATTGAAAAAAATGGGAGCAATAATGCTGCCAATAACCACTCCACCGCTCCGCTTGTTGGGTACTGCTGGAATATCGTTACCAATGTGCCACTGAACCGAGTTGATTCCCGACTTCCGGCTTGATCCGGTACCGACAACATCGCCAACATAAGCAAGTGGATGGCCTTTCGTTTTCAGCTCGGCAATGGTTTCTATCGGATTGGTTATCTTGGTACCAAGCATACAGCGGGCATGAAGAGGAATATCGCTGCGAGTAAATGCCTCACTGGCTGGAGAAAGATCGTCCGTATTGGTTTCACCCGGTACTTTGAAAACCGTAAGGGTCATTTTTTCCGGAAGTGTTGGCCTGGAGGTAAACCATTCTGCTTCTGCCCATGACTTGAGCACCTCTTCAGCATAGGTATTGGTTTTTGAGAGGTCAACCACAACATCGAACAGGTCATAGACCAGCAAGGTCTTTTTCAGCATCGCAGCAGCTTCTCTGCATATCGTCGGATCGTCATGACCGAGCGCATCAACAAGAGGCTTGACATTATAGCCTCCGAGCATGGTTCCCAGAATGCTGACGGCTTCCACTTTGTCAATCACGCTGCAGGAGAGCTCTCCCTTGAGGATAGCATCAAGAAAAGCGGCTTTTTCAAAGGCGGCATCATCAACGCCCGGGCTAATATGTTCACGAAACAACTCAAGCAGATACTCCGGCTCCTCAACGACTTCCTGCTGAAGCAGACCAACAAGCAAACGGGTCTGCTCGGCCGTTAATGGTAAGGGTGGAATGCTGAGCTTTGCTCGCTCTTCAGTATGTGCGCGATATTGGTCTACAAGACTCATAAGGTCAATCTCCATGTGTTTATGTGTATGTGAAAACGAATAGACTTCAGGTAAATGCAGGCGAAAACGCCTATGCTGTCAGGCGACAGAAGACAATCTTAAAAATACCATACCTCCACTGCATAAGCAAGTATCGCCCTTTTCGGAAGCAGCAGCCATAACTAAGTTCTTTAGGTAAAGAAAAAGAATCAGCCCGCTTCTTTAAGGTAAAAAGGTGAAACGGGAGATTAGAGTGATCAAAATTTCAGGCGATGAACATGCTGTCACCATAACTGAGAAAGCGATACCCTTCCTCAAGCGCTTTCTGGTAGGCATTGCGCAGATGATCGGGGCCGGCAAATGCTGCTGTAAGCATCAGTACCGTTGAACGGGGTGCATGAAAGTTAGTCAGAAGGCAATCGATGATACGGAATTGATACCCTGGATAGATGAATATATCGGCCTCTCCTGTCAGTGGTGCATCTCCCGTAAAAGTCTCCATGCGCTCCCCTGCATGTTCGAGTGCCCTGGTTACCGTAGTACCTACAGCGATAACCCTTCCTCCGGTAGTTTTTACCTTGCGAATCTTCTCAACCAACGTTGCGGGTATTGAGTAATACTCGCGGTGCATGACGTGCTCCTCAAGGGCATCTGCCCTGACAGGAAGAAAGGTACCCAGACCAACATGCAGTGTAAGGGTAACCATGTCAACACCCTTCCGGCGAAGCGTGTCGAGCAGCTCTGAAGTCATGTTCAGGGAGGCGGTCGGAGCGGCTACAGAACCCGGTAATTCAGCAAAAACGGTCTGATAGCGCTCCCGGTCAACCTCTTCAGCATCTCGCTTGAGATAAGGGGGAATAGGCACACCACCAAAACGTTCAAAGAGGTCGCTGAGCGATCGCTCCCCGCAGACGGCAATTCGGGCAATACCGTGATCAACAATGTCGGTAACGAGCAATTCCTGATCGTGCGCCATGAGTTTGTCGCCCTTTTTCAGCTTCCCCCGGTAAAGCACCCGATTTTGCTCCTCCTGATGCTTTTCAAGAAGCATCAACTCAATCCTGGCACCGGTAGATTTGCTGGCATAAAGCCTTGCGCGGAGCACCCTCGTATTATTCAGCACAAGCAGGTCACCTGGCTGCAAAAAAAGGTCGAGACTGGCATAGGATGCGTGTACAACAGCGCCAGAGTGACGATTGAGCACCAGAAGACGAGTGGAACCACGTTCCGCAGGTGGATATTTTGCAATCTTCTCTTCCGACAATTCGTAATCAAAATCACCAGTTCTCATAGCGCTCTCAATCTCGCCCGAACAGCCTCAGCATGGGCCTGGAGCCCCTCATGGTCAGCAAAGGATGCAATTTTCTCCCCACAACGATGCATTTGCTTTTTTGAATAGGAGATGATTGAGGTGTGCTTGACAAAGTCACGCACCGAAAGCGGCGAAAAAAACCTTGCGGTTCCATTGGTCGGGAGTGTATGGTTCGGACCGGCGAAATAATCACCGACGGTTTCGCAGGAGTATCCTCCCATAAAAATTGCACCGGCATGGTGAATATCCGGCAATATTTCCCAAGGGTGTTCGACATGCAGCTCAAGATGCTCGGGAGCAATCATATCCGACACTTCGCAAGCCTCTTCAAGTGAGCCGACAAGTACGATGGCACCATTGTGCTGCATTGAGGAGGCAATAATCTCCCGCCTGTTCATTCCCGGAAGACGAGCTTCAGCACACTCCCTTACGGCTGCAGCAAGCGATGCTGAGGGGGTGATCAGCACGGCCGATGCATCGGGATCATGCTCCGCCTGGGCAAACATGTCAAGGACAATAAATTCAGGATTGGCCATTTCGTCTGCTATAATAACCACTTCGGAAGGACCTGCAATACTGTCGATGGCGACATGACCAAAAACCTGCTTTTTGGCCAGCGCTACATATTTGTTGCCGGGACCTGTGATGATGTCAACCTTTGGAATGCTCCTGGTACCATAGGCAAAGGCCGCTATTGCCTGGGCTCCGCCGAGTTTGTATACGGAGGTAATTCCGGCAACAGCCGCCGCAGCAAGAATATCGGGATTTACCTCTCCCGAAGCATCACAGGGAGTGGTCATGAAAATATCTTTGACCCCGGCCACTTTTGCCGGAGCAGCGTTCATAAGCACCGATGAGGGATACGATGCCTGCCCACCAGGAACATAGAGAAGAGCACGCTGCATGGGAGTTACTCGCTGACCAAGAACCACCCCTCCCTCTGCTTCATAAAAAAAACTTTTCTCTGCTTCGTACTGATGAAACCGGACAATATTACGGTACGCCTCCTCAAGTACGGCCAGAAAAGAGTGATCGGCATTATGGTAGGCTTCCTGTATTGCTCCCTGGGGAACAACCATATCGGACAACCTGACTCCCTGGAAGCGCTCCGTGTAATCCAATACAGCGATGTCTCCCTTCTGGCGAACCTCTTGCAAAATTTCTTCAACAGCAGACTGAACAGAAACATCAAAAGTAACGCTTCGACTCAACTGCTTTTCAAGAGCTGAACGCTCTTCCGGAAAACGATATTGGCGTAACACTTCTTACCTCATTTTGGTTATCAGGCTTCAGAAATTCCGTTGTGGCAATGTACATAATAGCTCTCTTTCCCGAAACCCCGAACCGGGAGTGGAAAAGCGGAGCAAACTGCAAAAAAAGTGGTCAAAGAATCAATTATTTCATTTGAAAAAAAGTTGCATTGATCTACCTTAAGAGTTCAGTTTAAACCTTGGAATATAGCCTGAATCCGCTCCTTTCCAAGCCACTATGACAGACACACAGAACCATGAGAATATGAGCTTTTTCAGTAATCTGTTCAGGGACATCGCCATTGACCTGGGAACAGCAAATACATTGATTTTTATACGGGGTAAAGGTGTTGTTTTAAATGAGCCTTCTATAGTTGCCCGCGAGCGCAACACAGGAAAGATCGTCGCTATCGGACATGAAGCACTTCTTATGCATGAAAAAACCCATCCCGGCATTGTAACCATCCGCCCTCTGGCCAATGGTGTCATTGCTGACTATGAGGCAACGGAAGAGCTGATCAAGGGATTAATCAATAAAACAAAAAACCAGTTTTCACTCGGTATCCGCCGTATGGTTATCGGTATCCCGTCAGGCATCACTGAAGTTGAAAAAAGGGCTGTTCGCGACTCTGCCGAACATGTTGGAGCCAAAGAGGTTTATCTGGTCACCGAGCCCATGGCGGCAGCCATCGGTATCGGACTTGACGTCCAGGAACCAATGGGCAATATGATTGTCGATATCGGGGGCGGCACCACAGAAATTGCCGTTATTTCACTCGGTGGCATTGCATCAGGTGAGTCGCTTCGGGTCGCAGGAACCGATATCACCAATGCGATCGTCCGTCACTTCCGCAAAGCTTACAGTCTGGCAATTGGCGAACGTACTGCCGAGGATGTGAAAATTAAAATTGCGTCGGCCTATAAACTGGAAAAAGAGCTCACCATGATGGTCAGAGGCAGAAACCTGGTAACCGCGCTTCCCGAGGAGCGAGAGGTCAACTCTGCAACGATCAGGGAAGCAATAGCGACTCCAATCAGCCAGATTATCACCTCGATCAAAAAAAGCCTCGAAGTGACCAAACCGGAACTTTCGGCTGACATTTTTGACCGCGGGCTCTTCCTTGCCGGTGGCGGATCGCTCATCAAAGGGCTTGACAAAAGAATCAGTGAAGAGACCAAGCTTGCCGTGCATATCAGCGAAGACCCCCTTACCGCTGTGGCAAGAGGTACGGGAGAGGTACTTGAAAACCTTGAAAAGTACCGGAGCGTCCTTCTGACGAGTAAACGGTACTGAAAAACAAGAGCGAAGAGAGCGCTATGCCTCTGCGAGAAGCATCGTATAATATGCTTCATACTGTTCAACAAGCAAGGCGGTCTCATACCGCTTTGCCTGGAGGACACATGCCTGGGAACACTCTAACCAGTGGCCGGGATCTGAAAGCAGAAGAAGCGCCTTCTCCATCATGCCGTTGATATCTCCCGGAGCAAGCAGATAACCATGAACCCCAGGAACAATAAATTCGGGAAAACCTCCCGCCATGGTTGCCACGACCGGGACACCACAGGCCATGGCTTCAAGCGCGGCAAGGCCGAATGACTCAACATTGCTCGGCATCAACATGAGGTCAGCGATAGAGAGCAGTGGAACAATATCATCCAGCTTGCCGAGAAACCGTACCCGATCCACTATTCCCAACTGGCGAACCTGGATTTCAGCATCGCTGCGTTCCGGACCATCACCCACGAGCAGCAGCGTTGCATCAACGCGTTTACTTAAAGCATAAAAAATCCGGATAATATCGCCAATACATTTTACCGGCCTGAAATTGGAGATGTGAATAACAATTTTTTCCTGCCCAAGGCCAAGTTGTTCACGAATTTCCGGTTTCGGAGAGCGAAAAAAGAGTGACGTATCAACAAAATTAGGAATGACCGTAATCTCCTTTTTTGGGCTGAACATCCTGACCGTCTCATCCTTCAGCCAGGCGGACACGGTCGTCACCCCGTCAGATTTGTTAATAGCGAGCCTCACAACATCCTGCATCCCCCGGTCGGCACCCACGACGGTGATATCGGTACCATGCAGCGTGGTTACCAGCTTGAAACACTTCAATTCGGAACATTTGTCCTCAATCATCTGGCGTGCAAGCATGGCGCTCAAGGCGTGGGGAATCGCATAGTGAGCATGAACAATGTCAAGTTTTTCATAATAGGCGATATCGGCAATTTTCGAGGCAAGGGCGAGAGAGTAAAAGGGTGACTCAAAAAGCGGATAGTGCATCACTTCAATCTCATGGCAGAAAATATTTCGCGAAAAAGCTCCGAGCCGAAAAGGAGCTGACTTGCTGAAAAAATGAACAATATGCCCTCTGGCAGCAAGCGCCTTGCCCAGCTCTGCGGCAATTGCCCCGCTCCCCCCGTAAGTATGGTGACACGAAATACCGATTTTCATTTTTTGCATGGGAATATTTCTCTTGTGACTCCCTGCATCTTGCAGGATGAGCCCGTTTTATTTGCCCAGGGATCTGCCCTGCAGCCAAGCCAGCCTTGACAAATCTCCATATAAAACACAATATAACCGGATTATCGTTCTCTGTATCGTTGCGGAGGCAGTTCTCTCTGCCTGGCCTGTCCGTATTGTGGAAGGTCACTGGCCAGCTTGTAGCTAAAAAAAAACTTCCGGACTGCATCAATTTTCCGGCCCGCATTACAAACTGAAGGCAATTCATGCTATTATAAGCGGTAGAGGCCGCCAATGGATGGAACCCCTGCACGGCTTTGAACACAAACAACAGAAAATTACTGAACAACAATTCATAGAAAGCAGCAAAATATCTTCATGGAAAATGCTCATAAAAAACAACAGGTTGCCCTGAGTTCGGTTCTGGCAAGCCTTCTTCTTACGATTATGAAGCTCGTTGTCGGTATCATGAGCGGCAGCATCGGCATTATATCCGAAGCCGCCCATTCTGCCCTCGACCTGGGCGCTGCCTCCCTGACCTTGTTCGCCGTAAATATGAGCAGCAAACCAGCCGACAGAAAACACCACTACGGTCATGCCAAGGTCGAGAGCGTCTCGGCGCTTATTGAAACCGCTCTTCTTGTTGTAACGAGCATCTGGATTATCTACGCCGCAACTGAAAGGTTGCTTGCCGGGAGCGTAGAGATCGAAGTGAAGTGGTATGCCATTGCCATTATGGTCATCTCCATTGTGGTCGATTTTTCACGGTCGAGGGCACTGAAAAAAGTCGCGAAAGAGACGAACAGTCAAGCCCTTGAGGCTGATGCATTGCACTTCAGCTCTGATATCCTCAGCTCTGCGGTCGTGCTTTTGGGCCTCATTTTTGTTTCACTCGGTATTGCCTGGGCTGATGCTGTTGCCGGTATTGCGGTCGCACTGCTGGTGGGCTGGGCAGCATTCAACCTTGGGAAAAAAACCATTGACGTACTGATTGATGCCGCACCGGAAGGCATTACCGATCGTCTTGAGGAGATAACCATGACGGTCAGTGGGGTCATTTCCATCGACAAGGTGCGGGTAAAACCAACCGGGCCGCAGGTATTCATTGAAATGGCCGTCTGTATCAACAGAACGCTCTCGGTTGAAAAGGTTCAGCGCATCTGCTCTGATATCGAAAAAAGAGTGCGTGATGAGTTTCCCGTGGGTGATATCACCATCAACACAAGGCCAATTGCACTCAACAGCGAGACTATTGCTGAACGGATCCATGTCATAGGGTTGAATCATAACCTTCACGCCCATAACATTTCCACAAACCTCACTGAACGGCAAAAACAGATCACTTTTGATGTCGAAATCGACCAGCAACTCACCATTAAGCAGGCACACGATACCGTTAACGCACTTGAAGAGGAGTTACACCGCGAGTTCGACGGTGAACTCAATATTTGCATCCACCTTGACCCACTCCGCAATGACGAGTGCTGTACCACGACCCTTCAGGCCGGAGAAGAAAAAGTTGTACGCGACACGATCATCAATGCAGCACAAAGCATCAGGAAAATCCAGGATGTCCACGATATTCAGATTCGTAAAACAGATAAAGAGAAGCTCTTCATTACCCTGCACTGCTCATTTAACGACGAGGTACTCCTTGAAGAGGTTCACTCACTGACCAGCCAACTGGAAGGAGCAATTTATCGCTCCCTGCCCAATGCAGGACGGGTGATCATCCACGCTGAACCGCTCTTTGCATGAGATGGCGTGAAAAAAGAGTTATCTTCTCTTTCAAAAATATTACCGGCAACACCCTCATGGTTGTCGCAAACCACAGGGCACTCGGCTACTCCGTTACGACGGCACTGTACGACCGCTCATTGCTGGTTTTTTCCTGCTCAGCCTTGCATCTCTCCAGGCAATGCATTGGGCAGAAAAAAAGGAACAACAACCGGCAAGCAGAATGATGGATGAAACCCTGAGAAATGAAAAGCCGTCACGATAATGGGAGGGTAAGGTTTCCCGTATTCGACATTTTGCCGCCTGATACGTCCTGCTCCTGATCCTTTTTATCGGAACTGGTCACCAGTTTATGCAAAATACCAATCACAAGCAGGGAGGCGAGCAAAAGAGCATAGTGCCATGGATTAAAAAGCTGCTCAACATTCTGGCCTGCAGTGGCAATCTTGACCGGTTCAACAATCAATTGCCGCAGGAGCGTAATCATGGCAACTTCGATGAAAACCACCACATGAAAAACGCCGGTTTGCACATAGTTGATTTCAGCCGAAATGAGGCTTGAGAGCGTCCACACAATAAAAAGGGTGCCCAGTGACTGCAGAAAACCATGAGCCAGATTATTCATCTCAACTGAGTGAACAACAGCAACGGAAAATTCCCACAACACCATGAGACTTGCCATAACAAGAGCCAAGGCAAGAAATGCGTGAAGAAGATGATTAAAGGCCCGCAAGGCCGTCAAAAGGTGATCTTCGAACGATGCTATCATGTGCATGACCGTCTATTATATTTCTTCCATCGGCAACAATAATTTCGGGTAGAACATATGGGGAACAGCAAAAGAAGCCCACACGCTTTGTGCATCTTGAAAAAACCTGCCTATTCCATTGTAGTAATAAGCTTCCGGGTTTGCAAAAGAAATACCCTTCTTCCAGGGGTATTCTCTCATTGAAAAACTCTTCACACGTTTTGTGAACCCCGAAATCCGATCTCTCTTTTCCCTTTCACCCTGAACTCGCCCTGATAACGTTGGAGAGTTCAGGAACTGGATGTACATTACGTGAAGGTGATCTTTTCTGGTATCCCTGAAGAGCTGCATTCTCTCCTGCAGTCATACACTTATAAATAAAATCATGAAGACCAAGAAACCAGTATGCGTTACCGGAGCTTCCGGATTCATTGCATCCCATATCGTCAAGCAACTGCTTGAACAAGGATACCGCGTCAGAGGAACGGTACGCAAAAGCTCTCAGAACTACCCTTTCCTCCTCGCTCTTCCAGGAGCTGCGGAGCATCTTGAACTTGTTGAGGCTGACCTGCTTGCTCCCGGTTCATACGACAAGGCCGTAGAGGGTTGCGACTATGTAATGCATACGGCAAGCCCTTATAAAAATAAGGTAAAAAATCCACAAACCGATCTGGTTGATCCAGCAGTAAACGGAACCGAAACGCTCCTTGAAAGTTGCCTGAAATCGGGCTGCGTTAAACGAGTGATTTTGACCTCCTCCATTGCCGCCATTACCGATGAGCCGGACAGCACAAAAATTTTTACGGAAAAAGAGTGGAACATCATGTCCTCTCTCGATCGAAATCCTTACCACTACTCAAAAACCCTTGCTGAACTGGCGGCATGGGATTTCATCATGAAAAAGCGACCACCTTTTGATCTGATTGCCATCAATCCCTTTATGGTTATTGGCCCTTCACTCGCTCCATCACTCAATACCTCCAATGAGATGATTCGCGACATCATGATTGGCGTTTACCCTGGAATCATAGACATCAACTGGGGCTTCGTTGATGTGCGGGATGTGGCAAAAGCGCATATTCTTGCAATGGAAACCGATACAGCAAGCGGTCGTTACCTTTGCTCGGCTGAGGCATTGCACATGAGAGAGGTGGTAGCACTGCTTAAATCTTCTGGTTTCGATAAGTACGCCCTGCCAAAGGCCAATATGACAGGAAAGATAGGTACTCTGCTCATGAAAGGGCTCTCTTTCACACAGCCGAAGGATATCGGCATGTATATCCGCACAACCATCGGACGTACCATGCACTATGACAATTCGAAAATCAGGCGTGAACTTGGCATCTCCTTCATGCCAGTCAGGGAAAGTCTGATTGAAACTATAAAAGATATGGTGAAATGGGGTCATCTGACACCACCCAAAAAGTAGCAAACAACCAGGACTGCTTTACTGAAAACAGCCTGACAGTCACGAATCATCCCGTTACCTCATTGACCAGGAATACAGCATGCAGAGACGCATCAGACTATTAAACAAGATGATACTGCCTCTCATGGCTGTACTGTTTTTTTTTCACGCCGCATCCCTCAGGGCGCTGCCGATAACGACAACTCATTCTGACTCTCTGACGGGAGAAAGGGCAAGACTGTTAACCGGAGAGGTCATTGTAGCGCTCTCAAATCTGCAGGAGGGAGTTACCGGCATAGAGGGACAAATCTATATTGCAGCTCCGCCAAAAAAGGTCTGGGAAGTGATAACTGATTTTAAAAATCATAAAAATTTTGTTCCGAATATTATCGACAGCGACATCATTTCGGACAATGGTATTGAAATCGTGATGTTTGAAAAGGGAAAAAGCAGAATGTTTATCTTCTCGAAAGAGGTCTACATAAAAATGAAAGTATGGGGAGAGGGGCTGACGCGGCTTCGTTTTCAGCAAATAACCGGTGATTTCAAGGTCTATCAGGGAGAGTGGACTTTGGTCGATTACCCGCAGGGAGCAGGAACATTTCTTACCTACAGGGCAGAAGTGAAGCCGGATTTTTATGCCCCCCAGTTTGCTGTCAGAAATGTGCAGAATCGGGATTGTCCTCTGATGATGATCGCAATGAAAAAACAGGCTGAATTAAACCATGCGAAATCGTTACCGTCTGAAAAGGAGTGAGGGCGGAGCGTCACGAAAAATGGTACGATCATCAACCACCCTTGACGTCTGTATCGTGCGGCGTTTCTTCATGGTCGCAGCAAGAGCCCGGAGATTGAAAGACCATGCGCGGAACACTGCTCCTGATTTTTTCAGCGATCCGGGAAACTGTGTGAGATAAAAGAGTGCAACCGCAAGGTCAAGCAACAGACGCAGCGGAAGCACCCACAGAAGCCCTGCCATACCACGGTTCTTCAGAAGCATAGTCACATTATTGCGATGATTGAGATAAATTTTTTCTGCCGATCCGCCCTGCAGCGATGCACCCCCTTCATGCAGAACAAGTGATGAAGGAACCGATGCTATGCGGTATCCAGCAAGCTTCATCCGCCAGGAGAGGTCAATCTCCTCCATCTGCATGAAAAAATCCTCATCAAACCCTCCAAGCTCTTCGGCCACCGCTCGTTTTACAAACATGGCAACACCCGATGCCCAGAAAATTTCCTTCCCGCAATCGTACTGCCCCCTGTCGCTCTCAACACCGGAAAATGTCCGACCAAGGCACCAGGGATAACCAAGCTGATCCATCATACCGCCCGCAGCACCGGCATAATCAAAGATCTTTTTGCCCTTGCGATAAGGCTTAAGCGAAAGGATTTTAGGCTGCAAGGCTCCCATATGGCTATCGGCAAGAGCAGCCGTAACAAGCTGTTCAAGCCACATCGGATCGTGCTCCGTATCGTCATTCATGAAAACCACATAGTCAGCCGAAGAGCTTTTCAGCCCCGCGTTGCAACCTCCGGCATACCCCCTGTTTTCCGGAAGTCGTAACAGACGTGCATTGCGGTAACGCTTGACAAGAAAAACAAGGCCCGCCTCGCTGCCACCGTTATCGACCACGATGATGCCCATGGAGGGATAGCTGCTCTGTTCGAGCGAATCAAGGCAGCGCTCAAGCATGTCGCGCCTCCTGTAATGGGGAATAATGATATCAACCGAGGGAGAGAGTGCCATCGGTCAGCGCAACGTTTTCCAGAACTCCGCGGCCAGGCGGGCTGTCTCTTCAGGAGTTGCAGAAGCTGCGATGTACTGCAAAAGGGCACTTCCCACGACGGCTCCGTCTGCAAAGTTCCACATATGCTCTACCTGCGCCTTATCCTTGATGCCAAAACCGACAACAAATTTTTTCCGGGCATGTTGGCGTACCCTTTTCAGATAGTCATCAACCGCTGACTCTGTCGCCGTATCGGAAAGCTTCGCTGTCCCTGTTGTACCATTGACCGCAAGACAGTAGGAAAAATCGGTCGAGAGGCTGTCGATCAGCTCTATCCTTTCGGGTGGAGTAACCGGTGAAACAAGAAAGACAACGGTAAGGCCAAACCCCTTTGCTTTTTCGAGAAAATCTGCCGCCTCCTCGGGAGGAAGATCGGGAATAAGCAATCCGTCAACTCCCGCCTCAAGGGCATCATGCAGAAAACAATCACCACCGTAAGCAATCAGGGGGTTGCAGTAGCCCATCAGAAGGATGGGGGCTGTAATTTTTTTGCACCCTTCGCCCTGCCGGGCTCTGCGTACCAGTTCAAGAAGATATTTGATGGTCACACCGTTACGGATAGCGGTATGGGCTGCATCCTGAATCACTGGCCCATCGCCTATCGGGTCAGAATAGGGCATACCAAGCTCAATGATATCAACCCCGCTCTCCTCAAGCGCCTCAAGCACGGGGAGCGTCGAGCCAGTTACCGGAAATTCCGGCATATAATAGGCAATCAGGAATTTTTTATCCTGCTTCACCAACTGGGTAATTCGATTCTCAGACATAATGAACTTTTATATTTGTCGGCAATAATTTCTACAAGATAATCTGAATAGCGGCTATCATGGAAGTCATGACAAGCATGTGCACAAGAACACTCCCCCACACATTTCTGGTATTCACAACAATATAACCACCAATAATACCCAATGGAAATGCCATCATCGCCATCATTGCTCTCTCCATCATATTTACAGGAGCAACGGCTAAATGATTAAGAAGAAAAAACAGGGTCGTCAAAAATACAGTCAGATGCTTATTCAAACCCTTCTCAATCATAGCCGAAAGCATGATTCCTCTCCAAAGGAACTCTTCAGCAATAACCAGAATCGGATAAAGATAAAGGAGCGAACGATTGACAAGCAGATACTCCATCCCGGACATCATTGCAGTATCATTTTGACTCTTCATCATAGCAGTATTCATCATGGCAACCAGTAACAGGAGTGTACCACCGATGGCACCCCACAAGAGCGACTTCTTCAGGTCACCTCCAGCAAGATACATCTCCTTCCATTCACCGGTTGTTTTACCCCGGTAGAGCACCAGACCAATGGAACCAATAACATAAAGGAAAAGTGCGGGCCACTCCTGAAACGGCGTAAAATGCCCTGCAAGACCAAGGAGCCAGATGGCCGCCATAAGGGCAAAAGAGAGGTTGAACCGTGCTGTAGAGGAGTCCGGTTCAAAAGAGAGCGGTTTGACAGATTTCATGACTGAAGGGTATTGATTGAAGGATGAATACTGCTGGTATGCCTGCTATGCTCTGCCGATTTCTGCTGAATATACAGAGGACGAGCTTCATAATCAATCGGGTCGGTAATGCCCATCATCTCAAAGGCTCTGAGTCTGCGGGCACAACTGTCACAGAGACCACAGGCCTTCCCTTCACTTTTATAACATGACCAGCTCAATTCGAAGGGAACCTGAAGCTCAATGCCTTTTCGGACAATTTCCGACTTCTGCATCTCAATGAGCGGAGTAAGGATTGCAATATCGGTCTCCGGTTTCGTTCCGAGTACGATAACGGTATTGAAAGCGTCATAGAATACCTTTCGGCAGTCGGGATAGCCGGAGGAATCCTCCTCGACCGCTCCAATAAAAATCTTGCTGGCACCGATCACTTCCGACCAGCTCACGGCCATCGAGAGAAAACCCGCATTGCGGAATGGCACATAACTGGTAGGTATCGAAGAGCCCTGCAGGTCAGCACCGCCCACCGGCATGGAGAAATCGGTGAGGGATGAGCCGCCAATCTGGGCAAGAAAATCGGCATTGACTTCAAGTCGCTGCTCTATGTTGTAGTGGCTACAGATGGAACGGAACGACTCCAGCTCCTTCTGCCAGGTTCGCTGCCCGTAATTGACATGCATGGCTGCAAGCTCAAAGCCTGCGGCATGAGCCATTGCTGTGGTAACAAGGCTGTCCATGCCACCGCTGAGAAGAACTACTGCTTTTGGTTGTGTTGTTGACACGAATCTCGACATCTTGTATGTTAAAAGTATCATATTATGTTTCAAGGCAAGCATAACCCTTTTCACGAAAGTACGCAACGCTCTCGACTATCTGAAGTGTTGATTGCCTCTTTTTCGATGCCACGCACCGTGTTTGGGATGTGTCATTTCACTTATTCCCTGATTACAAGCTTAAGGTTTTGACTGAATCTGCATACTTTCAGTTATGCTTGGGGGGGTAATGGATTGACATACGCACTGTTTCCGAAAAAATCCAACCGCAAAAAAAGCCGGGCTTAATGACAAAACTTCGTCAGATTCAGATTGATGCTCCAGAAGATTTTGCAGCAAATCTTGATATCTATCTATCCGGAGAAAAAAATGCCTCCACCAATCTTTCTTGATACCTTGTTCGTTGTCGGGTTAGTCAATCGTATAATGAATCCATCAAAATTATCAACGATTTTTTGCAGTCAGAGGGTACGGAAATTACTCACCTGAACCCCACATTATTTCGGCAGGCCTTCAAACTAATTTGACTACATTTGTGATAGAAGTAGAGATTTTATTCTGTAGATATGGCGATATTATATGCCGCTTTCAATACGCTGAACGAAGGGCTGCAAAAGACGACTGCCATGAATGACTGCCACAACAACAATGCGTTCAGGTTCAATCCGATAGATCAACCTGTAACTATAAACAAACAGTTCACGGATGTTTTTGTCAGCAATCTCTGGAACCATACGTCCCATTTCGGGATTAGATGGTATATTTTCGGCAGCGCTGACAATTTTTGAGGCAACAATTTTAGCATACCAAAGTGAATCGCGCTCTACGAAAGAGGCAATCAACTCAACATCTTCAAGAGCTTCGGGTGACCATGCTAACAAACAAGCCATCGACTCAAACGATCTTTTACCACTTCATGTGAAATTGCACCTTCAATTTCAACTCGTTCAAGACCACGATTAACTTTTTCCAGAACATACAAGTGATACTGTATATCCTCATAGTTGACGTCATCGGAAAGAGTTTGCAACATGGTTGATACTTCTGTCTTTGGAGTACTCATGACTAACTACCGTTAAAAATGTCCAGCTTTCGATATATTTCCACACCCTCTTTTGGTCAAAAGTACACAACGCTTTAGATTATCTGAAATATTCATGGCATCTTTTTCCAAAAAAAGCTCTTGCCTAACGTCAATATCAACAATCAATAACAAAAAAAAGCCAACCCGAAGGCTGGCTTTTTTTATAGAGTATGGAGGCGCCAAAAATTAATACATGCCGCCCATTCCACCCATTCCGCCCGGAGGCATTGCCGGCATGTCGGATTTCTCTTCCTTCACATCGGTAATTGCTGCTTCGGTGGTCAACAGAATGCTGGCAACCGATGCTGCGTTCTCAAGAGCGCTTCTGGTTACCTTTGTTGGATCGACCACACCTGCTTCAACCAAGTTTTCGTACTGTTCTGTTCTGGCATTGAAACCAAAATCACCCGTTCCTGCCTTTACTCTCTCCAGAACAACGGCGCCATCGGTGGTACCGGTGTTTGCTACAATCTGGCGAAGTGGTTCTTCAAGTGCACGACGGATAATTTCAATACCGGTTTTCTGATCTTCGTTATCTGCAATAGCTCTGTCGAGACCCTTGATTGCGCGGATCAGGGCAACACCGCCACCAACGACGATACCTTCCTGTACGGCAGCACGGGTTGCGTGCAGTGCATCTTCAACACGGGCTTTCTTCTCTTTCATCTCGACTTCGGTTGAAGCTCCGATGTTGAGGACAGCAACGCCGCCTGAAAGTTTTGCAAGACGTTCCTGCAGTTTTTCCGTATCGTAATCAGAGGTCGATTTTTCAACCTGTCCCTTGATTTCGTTGATACGAGCCTTGATCTCTTCAGCGCCGCCCTTGCCTTCGACAATCGTGGTATTGTCCTTGTCGACAGTCACGCGACCAGCCTGACCGAGGTAGGAAATGGTTGCATTCTCAAGTTTGTAGCCTTTCTCTTCGGAAATAACGGTACCACCGGTAAGAATAGCGATGTCTTCAAGCATGGCCTTGCGGCGATCGCCAAAGCCAGGAGCCTTGACAGCACATACTCTCAGGGTGCCACGGAGCTTGTTGACAACAATTGTTGCAAGCGCTTCGCCTTCGATATCTTCTGAAATGATCAGAAGAGGACGACCGGACTGTGCTGATTTTTCAAGAATCGGAAGCAGCTCCTTCATGTTGCTGATCTTCTTGTCGTAGATAAGAATCAGCGGATCTTCGAGCTCGGCATCCATGGTCTCGGAATTGGTCACGAAGTAGGGAGAAAGGTAGCCACGATCAAACTGCATACCTTCAACAACCTTCAACTCAGTGTCCATTCCCTTGGCCTCTTCGACGGTGATGACACCATCTTTTCCAACTTTATCCATCGCATCAGCAATCAGATCGCCGATTACAGGATCGTTGTTGGCAGAGATGGTTCCTACCTGTGCAATCTCTTTTTTGCCAGAGATGCTGCGGCTGATATTTCTCAGCTCCTGCACAACCTCTTTAACCGCACGGTCGATGCCTCTCTTGAGGTCAATCGGACGGGCGCCTGCAGCAACGTTCTTGAGGCCTTCACGATAGATTGCCTGGGCAAGAACTGTTGCGGTGGTGGTACCGTCACCGGCAACATCACTGGTCTTTGATGCAACTTCACGCACCATCTGGGCACCCATGTTCTCAAAAGGATCAGAGAGTTCGATCTCTTTTGCTACAGTGACGCCATCCTTGGTTGAGGTTGGAGCACCAAATTTTTTATCGATAAGTACATTACGTCCGGCAGGTCCAAGGGTAACCTTCACGGCATTGGCGAGTTTGTCAACGCCAACTTTAAGTTTTGCTCTGGCATCAGAGTCAAAAAGAATATCTTTAGCAGTCATTGTAAAGCGTTCCTCCTGTAAGTTTTTTAAAAAAAGTTAATCACAGATCAGCCAAGAATAGCAAAAATGTCCGACTCACGCATGATGAGATAATCCTCACCCTCGACGCTTACTTCTGTACCGGAATACTTGCCATACAAAACTTTACTGCCAACTTTGACCTGCATTTCAAGCAACTGGCCATTATCGGCAATTTTACCTGCTCCTACAGCAACAACTTCACCATACTGCGGTTTTTCTTTCCCGGTATCAGGAATGTAAAGGCCACCTTTGGTTTTTTCTTCCGCCGCTGCAGGCTTAACAATAACTCGATCAGATAAGGGTTTCAAGTTCATTGTCTTCTCTTGTTTGGGTTTTAGATTTAATAGTAAGATACTATTGACTGAAATCAGAGAGTTTATGCTGTTAGCACTCAACAGAGTCGAGTGCTAACAGGACACTTAATAATAACAAAAATACTTTTCCTTCCAAAGAGTTTCTTTATCATGAGAGGAAGGTTATTAACTATCATAAATAACAATGAACCAGCAACTCTATTATTGCACGATCGGTAAAGTTACCGTAGAAAAACTTGACAGTATACAGTCGAAAATGCGTGATGATACGGCGACTGACGAAGAGCGGCAATTCGCCACTCTTTTGCAGGAAATATCGGCTCTTGCCAAAAACAGGCTTTCGGTAGCCGAAAACGAGAGCGATTTCAGCAAAGGAGAGGCGGTTTGGGTGGAGCGCACCTCAGCATCGCACTTTCCACATATCCGGCTTCATGGCGGAGCACTTGAGGATGACCCGGATAGGAGTTGACGGGCTGATAAGGCTTGCGTTAAGGCGCACACAAAGGCAGGAGATAGCGCCCGGTCAAAGAGTCCTTTCTGAGAGCAATCTCTTCGGGCGTTCCTTCCGCAACAAGAGCACCTCCTTTGTCACCAGCTCCCGGGCCAAGGTCGATAACCCAATCGGCCTGCATGATGATGTCGGGATTGTGTTCGATAACAACAAGGGTGTTGTGCTGTTCGAGAAGTTTTTCAAAACAGCCGATCAACTTTTTGATATCCTCAAAATGCAGACCGGTTGTGGGCTCATCAAAAATAAAAAGGGTATGCGCCACATCCGCATGGGCAATAAAGCTTGCCAGCTTCAGGCGCTGGGCCTCACCACCGGATAGAGTGCTTGAAGACTGACCAAGCTTGATATAGCCAAGCCCTACTTCATCGAGCACCAGAAGTTTTTTTGCAATTCCCCTCTCTTTGCTGAAAAAAGTGATCCCTTCTTCTACCGTGAGGGCAAGCACCTCTGCAATAGAGAGCCCGTTGTACTTCACTTCGAGGGTCTCGGCCTTGTAACGCAGACCACTGCAATCCTCACAAACAGCCTCTATATCGGCAAGAAACTGCATCTCAATGTGAACACTGCCCTCTCCTGCACAAGTTTCGCAACGTCCTCCAGGGATATTGAAGGAAAAATACCCAGCCTTCAGCCCCCTCTCACGGGCATCCTTTGTCTGGGCAAAAAGGGTGCGGATATCGTCAAATATCTTCAGGTAGGTAACGGGGTTACTGCGGCTTGATTTCCCAATGGGTGACTGGTCAACATGCTCAACCCGATCGACCAGCCATGCTCCCGAAATTGAGCGGTGCGTGCCCACCTTCTCCTTCAATCCAACCTTTTCCTTCATAATCCCCTTGTTGAGAATATCATTAACCAGAGTGGACTTGCCTGAACCACTCACACCGGTCACACAGGTCATGACGCCAAGAGGAAAACGAACATTAATATTTTTCAGATTGTTCTGCATGGCGCCGGTGATTTCAATGCAGGAGCTGAAATCCACCTTTCTGCGAACCACTGGCACCACAATCTGCCTCTTGCCGTTGAGGTACTGGGCGGTCAAAGAGGTGCCAGACTCCTTCATGGCCGCTATTGAGCCATGAAAAACCACCTCACCGCCAAGACGACCTGCATAGGGGCCAAGGTCAATAACTTCGTCGGCAGCCTCAATAATTTCGCGGTCATGCTCAACAACAACAACGGTATTACCCAAGTCACGCAACTTTCTGAGCAGCGTGATCAACCGTGCAGAATCACTCTGGTGCAGCCCTATGCTCGGTTCGTCAAGAATATAGATTGCTCCAACAAGCGGAGAACCAAGGGATGTTGAAAGATTGATACGCTGAAACTCACCGCCACTCAAGGTATGAGTCAGACGATCAAGGGTGAGATAGTTCAATCCGACATCAAGCAGATAACCAAGGCGCTTGATAATTTCCTGCAAGATAACCTCAGCCACCTTGCGGTCGAAGGGTGAAATATTGAGATTCCGGAAGAAATCGGAGGCATCCGCAATATTCATGCGCGAAACCTCACCGATATGACGGCCCGAAACCCTGACAAGCCTTGCATCAGGATTCAGGCGGCTCCCTTCGCAATCAGGACAGGTCGCATAGCCCCGATAACGGCTCAAAAAGACCCGGTAGTGCATTTTATAACCGGCATCCTTCTCAATTTCAGCAAAAAAGGGCCAGATCCCCGTATACCGTTCATCCGCAGTACCCTTCCAGATAATCTCCTTCTGCTCGTATGAGAGCTTTTCATACGGCACATCAATCGGGATACCAAGATCATCCGCACAGTCAAGAAGATCCCTGAGATTCCAGCGATACTTTTCCGAATTCCAGCAGGCAATGGCACCCTCTTCAAGCGAAAGTGATTTGTTTGGCACCACTGCATCCTCATCAATACCGGCAATACGTCCAAACCCCTGGCAGGTTGTGCAGGCACCAATCGGGGAATTAAAGGCAAAAAGCTGGGGAGAGGGCTCCTGATATTCAATCCCGTTCAGTTCAAGCCGATCACTGAAAATGAAGGTTTTTCCTCCAACAACCTTCAGGACAGCATACCCTCCGGATTCATTGAAACAGCTCTCGGCAGCCTGTGAAATACGGCCAAATACTTTCTCGTCATGCCGCGCCACAAAACGATCGACGAGTACAAGAAGAGATGAACGTTCGGAATTCGGCATCTCAAGCACCCGCTTGCAGGCCGATTCCTGGTTGAGATCAAGCATCTCCTCCCCTGCAACCACACGAAAAAAGCCTTTTTTCAGAAGATTTGCTATTTCATCCTGGACCGGACAAGTATGGTGCCCTGCATCCTGATGAGCCGGGAAAAAAAAACCGGCATAAAATTTCGTGCCCTCCTCAAAAAATCCAGCCTGCAGACTCACATCATCGGGAGTATGCTTTAAAACAAGTTCGTTGGTATCACGAGAATAAATTTTGCCGATGCGGGCATAAAGCAGGCGGAGATAGTCATAGATCTCCGACACCGTACCAACAGTAGAGCGAGGATTTTTCGGAATGGGTTTCTGCTCAATAGCTATTGCCGGAGCAATTCCTTCAACACTTGCAATATCCGGACGAGGCATACGTTCAAGAAACTGACGCACATAGGCTGACAGGGATTCCACATAACGACGGTGACCTTCCGCATAAAGAGTATCGAAGGCAAGGCTTGATTTGCCCGATCCGCTGACACCAGTCAGCACAACAAAACGATTCCGCGGAATACAAACCGAAATATTGCGGAGATTATGGGTATTAATGCCTTTGAGAACGATATCCGGCAGACTCGTTTCAGCCGCTGCTGAATAATTGAGCCTATGAGTGGTCATATTGCAATATCATCTTGTTTCAGTAATGGTCGAACTGGAAAACCCGCAAAAAGGGGAACACTGACCCGGAAGATAAGAAATGAAGCTTCAAGCTCAGGAAAAAACTTTTTGGATCTGGATGCTCACGGCTTGATCTCATCAAGAAGAGAGTGCAAGGTAGTCGCAGTCAGAAGCTCCTGTATCTTGTACTGCAGGTTATTCAGATAACCGCGGTGATGACAGGAGGAAAAAATTTCACAGCTATCCGGAGTCACACCACAGCGAACCAGATGCGGCTTCCCTTCAATGGCAATCGCAATATCGGCAACAGTAATTTCATCCATCGTCTTGCCAAGGGTATAACCTCCTTTTACGCCCTGCACAGAGGTGGCGATACCTGCCCGTTTGAGACTTTGCATAGCCTTGGAAAGGAACTCCTGTGAAAAGCCGATCTCATCGGCCATCTCCTTTACGGTCACAACCCTACCCACACCCTTTGTTGCCAGATAGGTAACCGCATGAAGTCCATATTCAAATTTCCTGGAAACCTGAAGCATAGCATTCAATTTATATTAAACAGGATTATTTTAACCCTATTTTCCGTAGAAACCTAATATCTTTTCTCTTGCCTTAAAAAACTATATTACCTTTAAGCACCAGACGGCATCATTTCAATCACTTGATTATTACCATGAAGAGCACCGTAAAAGATCAATATTTTCTCTGGCAATTCTCCCCTGAGCAGGAGGCAAAAATCCGATACCAGGAGTATGGAGAAGATAGCGAGGGAAAAACCCCTATTCTTTTTCTTCATGGGTACGGAGGGATGATTGAACACTGGGATCTGAATATCCCTGAATTTGACCGTAATCACAAAATCTATGCCATGGATTTGATTGGTTTCGGCAAGTCACAGAAACCCAATGTACGTTACTGTCTGGAACTCTTCGCTTCACAGATCGAGACCTTTCTCTTCTTAAAAAAACTTGATTCGATCATTATTGTTGGCCACTCGATGGGCGCTGCGAGCGGAGTCTATTTTGCTCACCACAAGCCAGAAAAAGTCAAGGCGCTTATTCTTGTCAACCCTTCCGGCCTTTTTGCCGACACGATGGATGGCATGAGCTCTCTCTTTTTTGGACTTGTCGCCTCCCCGCTCATTGGAGAGATGCTTCTTGCTGCTTTTGCGAACCCGGTTGCCGTTGGTCAAAGCCTTACACCAACGTACTTTAACCAAAACAAGGTTGATGAAAAACTGATAAACCAGTTTACCCGACCCCTTCAGGACAAGGGGGCTCAATTCTCTTACCTTTCGCCGTCAAAAAGACCGCTTGATTTCAGGCTCGACCACCTTGCAAAACCCTGCAACTACAACGGCCCAGCCTATCTTGTTTGGGGAGCGGAAGATGTTGCACTCCCGCCACATAAAATCATCCCTGAATTTCAGCAACTTCTGCCACAGGCTGGAGCATTCATCATTCCGAAAGCATCACATTGTATCCACCATGATGCCCATGAAGCGTTTAACAAGCGACTGGCACGGATACTTGACCTTCTTGAGTAACTCTTTGGCTCTCTCTCTGCGGAAAAAAGTTACTCCGCCGTTCTCTGTCTGACGTGAATATCTTTCGACTCTGGAACCTTCAGGCCAATTTCGACAGCATAGCTCTGGAATTGGCCGAAAGGAACCCACTGAACACTCATTTGCCAGCAATGAAGATTACGGGAAATCTGGAACATGGGTAAAACCAACTCCCCGTTTTGAAAATCATACCCGGTATTCATGGCAATCTGCCAGTTTTTTGACAATGCTGCCTGTGCTGCTGCATTGAACAGTGAGATGCTCTCTGGCTCAACAGGATTGCTCCTGTCAGCCTGCAGAAAAAGTGAAAAACGAAGCTGCCAGGGCAGATTATAATCGATACTGCTGAGATTACCTGTATTGAAATAGGTCTGAAGGGTATTCATAAAAACTGGTGACCGGGATGGCAAAATGGTTGACGCAGCCTGGTTACTGCCCTGAATGCTCAGACTCATGTCGAGAAACCCCCTGACGAAACGCAGCAATCCGTTACCCTCCTCACTGTTGAAACGGTTAACCCTTGCCCCGGTCACCGGATCATAACTGTAAAAATCATACATGGAACCTGCACTGAACAGCAAATTATCCGAGAGGGCGTTACTTGACGCAAGAATGGTCAATGGCGCAAACTGAAGAGCATCAGCAGCAAAGTTGTACCCGGTCGAAACGCTCAACGAAAGTAATTGCGTCGTGTGATCACCAACTGGAGAATCAGCCTCCAGAAGAGACCGGGAGTCCCCGAACTTGCCATGAAAAAGATTTTTCAACGTAAGGCCAACTGTACTCTGCCCCTCAGGCAGACCGGGGTCAAAAGTCCTCTGGTATGGCCAGTCATAGGTATGAGAGCTGGAATTATACCCGCTGCCGGAAAATGCAGGATTCCACACATAGCTGATCGTGGGAATAAAGGTATGACGTAACGCCTTGAGAGAAAGAATAGGGTCAAGAAACCCGGTATCAAGAATACCATAAACCCTTGTACTGGAATCAACTGAGAAAATAGTTGTTGAAAAGTCACTGTTTCCGGCATTCGGATGCAACGACTGAACAAAAGTAATGGCCGGATTGACGTTGAAATGACTGAACAGTGTGGATTGCATGCGAAGCGGAAACACAACACTCGTACCCGTGTAAGTATCGTCGAAAAGTCCATTACCACCCTCTCTTCCCTGAAATCTGATTCCCTGCGTAAAAAGTGCCCTGGTGCCAGTCCCAAACTCACGATAGTACCCCACCTCTCCACTGAGGTTTGCCGAATAGCCAGAAAAGTCCTCGGAATTCCGTGAAGAAAAATGCTTGACAACAGCAGCACCGGTGGTCAAGGAGAGATCCGACCTCCAGTCATCACCCTGAACGCCGGAACGAAAGGGATAGATCCTGTTCTGATAGAACGATACCCCGATATTCTGTGAAAGGGCAAGAGTACTTAGCTCTTCAGAACGATCGTAAAAAACAGAGAGAATGCTGTTCTCATCATGAAACGTTTTCACCAGAGAGGCTCGGGCATTGGACTGCTGGCTGACCATACTCTCCGAATCAATGGAATTCAGATTGTAGCCATGAGGAGCGCCCTGAAACTGGAAGTTGACATCAAGGCGCGTCGAAGGGTCGAAAAACTGATTATGAAGAATTTTGGCATTCCAGTCGGTATAGAGAGGATAGTGTCTGTATTCCCCTGAAATTTCGCTTGTAAATAGGTTCCGCTTTGCAAAACGAAACCGCTCACCGAGCCGCCAACTTCCGTTCACAGCGATGTCACCCTCAGACCTGAAATCCATATAATCATTGATAGCCCAGAAATAACCAAGATTCGACAAAAAAATGCTCTGGTCATGACTGCTGAGACGAGGAATAATAAAACCCGATGTCCTTCCCGAACTTATCGGAAAAAGCATATAAGGCAGTACAAGAATCGGCAGGGCGGGAGGGCGCCATGAAAAAATTTCCGGCCTGATGTACATGATCAGCGGTCTTGCTGTAACCCCTTTATCGGTATGAACGATCATATGAGAAGAGGAGAACCAGAAATGGGGATCATCTTCGTTGCAGGTGGTAAAAGTACCATCCCTGATGATCATATCCCCATTTTCAAGTTTCGAAACCTGCTCACCGGTAAAATAAATACCACTTGAAGAGGATGAAACATGAGAAGTCTCCCCCCTGCCGGTTGTAAAATCGTAGGTCATCGTTGCCGCATCGAAACTCCCCTCCCGATCAGTAAAGCGAGCGGGTTCAAAGGGCGTTTTCGAAGAATCGGCATCACCAAAAGCATGAAGCAGTGTTGTATCAAGGTCGATAACTATTTTTGGCGCCTTGACACTGGCCTCATCTTTTCCAACACTCGCTTTACCCCACAACTCCATGCTTCGAGTATCAAGGTTATAAATGAGGGAGTCCTTCGCTGTAAAGAGAATAGTGCTTTTGAGCCCTCCCTTTCCGGAAAGCGAATCGGCCACGACCGGCTTCTGGACGGGAGAATCCTGATGCCGCTGACCCGAAATCCCGGCAGCATGCAAATCCTCCCGGTAAAAAAGTGAAGACTCAGAGACAACAAGGCAAAGGAGAGCCAGAAACGAGGTTTTTTGCTTGATAAACTTCAAGGCAGTAATGCTCCGTTACAGTATTATGCTATTCACTTATAAAAGTTTAAATATATTATTTTATTGGTCGTGTAGCTGCTATTTTCTGTAAAGGTTCCCGGCTCTGTATGTGGTAACCACACTGTAAGCAATTCTTTAACTTTTTCACACTCCATGCTGCCCTCTGATTATTCCGCACCCGATACTTCCGGTCATTTCGGCTGTTTCGGCGGCAAGTTTATCCCTGAAACGCTCTTTAAAAATGCCGCCGATCTTGAATCGGAATACCTTAAGGCAAAAAGCGATCCGGCCTTTCAGGCGACGCTTGACAAACTGCTCCGTGATTATGTAGGGCGACCGACCCCTCTCTATCATGCAGAACGACTCAGCAGAACGCTGCAGGGAGCACAGATCTATCTCAAGCGGGAGGATCTCTGCCATACGGGAGCCCATAAAATCAATAATGCACTCGGCCAGGTGCTGCTCGCCCGCCGTATGGGCAAGAGAAGGGTTATTGCTGAAACCGGCGCCGGTCAGCACGGAGTAGCCACCGCAACCGTCTGTGCCCTTTTCGATCTTGAGTGCATTGTCTATATGGGTGAAGAGGACATTCGGCGGCAGGCGCCAAACGTGGCAAGAATGAAACTGCTTGGCGCAGAGGTTCGGCCAGTCGGAAGTGGTTCAAAAACGCTGAAAGACGCAACAAGCGAGGCTATCCGCGACTGGATGAATAATCCTGAAGAGACCTTTTACATTATAGGCTCGGTGGTCGGTATGCATCCCTATCCGATGATTGTTCGGGATTTTCAGGCCGTCATAGGCAAAGAGACCCGTTCGCAGATTCTGGCGCAGGCAGGAAGGCTTCCTGATGTTATCACGGCATGTGTTGGCGGCGGCAGCAATGCGGTGGGTATGTTTTATGAGTTTCTGAAGGATGCCCGAGAGATCGAGCTGGTTGGTGTGGAAGCGGCAGGAGAGGGACTCGACAAACGACATGCTGCCTCAATGACCCTCGGAAAACCGGGAGTGCTTCATGGCGCACTGACAAAACTGCTGCAGAATGAAGATGGGCAGGTTCAGGAGGCGCACTCCATCTCGGCAGGCCTTGACTACCCCGGAGTCGGCCCTGAACACTGCTACCTGCAGGAACTCGGGCTGGTAACCTATACATCGACAACAGACACCGAGGCACTTGCTGCGCTTGAAACACTGGCAAAAACCGAAGGCATTATTTGTGCGCTGGAATCGGCCCACGCCATACATTACGCCATTACAAGGGCTCCATCCATGCAAAAGGAGGCCATCCTTGTGGTCAACCTTTCGGGGCGCGGCGACAAGGATATGGAGACCATCATGAGGGAGCTTTCACTCTAATCAGTTAACCCAGGGGTTATGCGTCAACAAAACAACCAGGGGGATTACCAGTAAAAACCCTCCTGGTTGCAATGAAATAGAGTGGAAATAGTTAACTCAACAAACAAAAATGAGTGTTGTAGTAAAAAAGAGCATCTCAGTAAAGAAACCCGAAAAGCCTTTTTTTCAAACTTTAATTTTACCTTTCTCCCGTTAGGATGTCTCATTAATTTTGGAGGTATTTCATGACTCAAGTTATTGTATGCAATATCGATGATGATGAAAATCGCATGCTAGAATTGCGTGCTGCCCGACATGGCTGGAGTATAGAGGAAGAGGTGCGTCAGATTTTGCGCAGAGCTGTCAGCGAAGAGGATCAGGCACAACGAAAAACTGGTTCACGTATTGCAGCACGTTTTACTGAGGCGGGCCTGACAGAACCATTAAATGAATTCCGGAGAAACATCATCAAACCGATAGACTTTGGTTCATGATTACGACAAACTTAAACATGCCAAACAAACCTGAACAAAATTTAGCCTCTGTTGTTGGAGCTGAGACCTATGCTGTCTGGATCAATATGCTCAACGAACTTGTTCCACAGGGACGAACCCACCGCCTTGCACCTCTCGTTGCCGGAATGTTGCATTATGCACTTGCACTTGCCATCGCCAAAAAAAAACATGATGAGGAGTCCAGTACAGCTTCAGCAGTTCAATCTTTACTCTACGCAGCGGAGGTATCAGACCCTTCGGAAGTTGAGAACTATCTGAGGGAGATGGTAAAACAGCTTTTCAGGGATGCCAAAGTTAACTACAACAGAACTAATGCGCACGGCAAAAAATACAGCATCCTGGAGAGTACTTGTGAAGAGTTCGTCAACTGGTACAATATGCCGTGGGAGTGACACTGTACCTCAAGAGTTTGTTGCCTTTTGGAGCCTTTATTGCTATCTTTTTAACGTATCCGAAACAGAAGATGTTGTTGCTCGGCGGCAAAGAGTTCCCTTTCGCCGTTATTGCAAAACAGAGGAATATAATTGAACATCATTGACACATGGGATTGGCGCTATCGAGTAGCGTTTGACCAATCACTTCGTTCCAGGGTGGAAGAGTCCATTCGCAAGATGAGCCATGAGCCTTCTCGCAGGATTATGACCTCTCTTCTCTCCACTTACACCAGCAAGCTTTCGGTAAGTCAGTTGATTTCGACCTGCTGTGACGAGGCGTGCGATAGACAAGCGGTTATTGATGCTGCAACAAAGCAGAGCCCACTCTTTCTTCCGATTTTTTTGAGTGATATATACCGCTCAAAAATTGAATCGTCTGAGAAACTGAGCGCTGTGCACAAGGATGTATTGCTTAAAATTGTCAAAACTGCATCCGCAGAGCCCTTTTGCAATTACCACTGCGACATATTTGAGCCAATTTTTGGTTCCACTCTTGACGCTCTTTTAAAAAATGCTGTAACTGAGATAGAACCTCCAATCGTCGATACTGGAATATCCGGTCATGACATTTTAAAAATCACCAAAGAGATCATTCGGGAGCTGCATGAAACAATTCCCCCATCCTTAAAGGGAATTGCAGGATACATCCCCGATTTTACTATCAAGGTTGTGCCGAATTTTGGCTTTGCTGAATACTGGCCGACATCTCTGTCTGGTGCGGATGCCGATGAACTCATTGTTTATGATAACCCGGATCAGCTCGGGTATCAAAATTTTCGTGCAACAATAATCCACGAAGTTTTTGGTCATAGCACGTTCTACAGTTTTGTCAATGAGCTACAGCCACCCTTCTTTGATCATGGAGCAATTGCTTTTTTAGAGGGCTGGGCAACCTGGTGCGAATGGACAACATCTCATCGGGATCTTGCCAAACACCTCAAATCAGCACGCTGCAAAAGTTTGGAGCTCTTTCATGGAACAAATGCAGAAAAGATTCAAAGTGATATCAGAACTGTTACCTCACTCCTGGGATACTCGAAAGCCGTTGCCAGTTCAAGCATTGAATACTATTTCCAATATCCAGGCCTGGGGTTTTCTTATGCACTTGGCGCTCTGTGGTTTGAGCATCGTTTTTCAACTATTGAGCCAATAGAGTTCTTCAAATCAATACAACAAAAACCCTGGGGAGATTTCTTCGCACTATGGTAAACCTGCAACCCAGTTTTTATTTTTGTCATGCGTTTGATCTTGGAACCCGTTTAACCCATTTTTCTGAATGGATTAAACGGGATTCCCTGCCTGTTGCGCCAAAAGTATTGAGATACCAGCGAGTCAAATTCAATGGAGCCGAATTATTTGTAAATCAGATGGGATTTGCCATAGTATTTCAGCGCATAAACCATGTAACAAACTATGCTGAAGCTCATCAATGCTATAGCCACAACTTTGAAAAACCATATTCTGAACTCTCTACGGCACTCCACAAGCTCTTTGGCATTCGGCCAATCGGCGACACCTCGTTCGTTGTCGCATTAGGCGACAAGGAGCTTACGATGGATTGGCAAGCTGTGCACGCACCATGTACCTTAGCCTCTATAACCTCGTTGATCGAGGCGCTTTTTATTGATGAACTATGCCGCGTATTAGAACGACAAAGCGATTCGTTTCTCAAGGAATCTTCGCTCGCTGAAGATCGTCTGCTTGCTGAGTACGCCGAAAGTCTTTTTCCTCTCGCTTATCCTTCAGGTTTTCTTGTTGAGAATGTGGAGATATCGGAAATGGAAAAGTACTACGATCAATGGAAACTTGCCGGGCGCGTCATATCGCTTCACCAAAGATTCACAGAGTCTGTTATAAACACAGCCCTTTATAACGGCCATCTTGAAAGAAATCGTCAAAACACTTTGAATACAGTGCTTGCCACTATTGCATTGCTCTCTTTGGCTCAGGTCAGCGCCACTATTTCGGGTGTGCTTGGCAAGGCTGCAATCGCGACCACAGAAGAGCAACTCAATCAGTTTTTAATCAGCGCTGCGGTCGTTTCGCTTCTCTACGGTGGATGGCAATACATTGTAAAGCCGTGGACAAGCATTATTGTTGACAATATCAAGCGTGCATATTTAACCTGGCGAGCAACCAGAGGCAGAACGATGGAGAAGAACAACCCTCACTCTTAATCCACCAAGACGGAACACGGCCATGTTTATCGGCACACTTTCACCGGAATACTCAAATGGCATTTGCTTTCATTTTCGCTTTATTACAACTTTTCCGTAACTATTACATAACAGCAAACAAACCAATAGGTCAATAATACAGCCTGATCTCCACAATATCCACAACACCCTGACACTGCCGGGAACTCATTGCCCCCGAGAACCATTTCCATACAAGCCGCACCCATTGCATACAATCCTTTTATTCTGTAAACTGCTACCCCTTTTCAAAAAAAACGGACACGCATGAACCATGAATATTGACCGGCGCCTTTTTCAGTTGCTTAAAGAAGAACGGACGCCGTTTATCTTTTCGATTATATCGGGAGTCTTGGCTGCGGGGATGCTGATTGCCCAGGCCTACTACCTCAGCCTGGTTATCGACAGCGCCTTTATCCAGAGGAGCGGCATGGAGAGGCTTTTCCTGCCGCTCAGCCTTTTTGCGCTTTTCAGCACTCTGCGCATGGCTTTCAACTGGTTCTCCCATACTGAAGCAAACCGTGGTACACTCATTATCCGAGAGAAGATGTTCAACCGGCTCACCAATACAGTCGGTGCTCTCGGGCCGGTCTATGCCAAGTCGGTACAAAGCGGACGGCTCAGCACAACACTTTTGAAGGGTGTTGAAGCGCTTGACGCCTATTACAGCCAGTATATTCCGCAGCTCTTTTTTGCCCTCTTCACGCCACTCCTGATTGCGGGCACCATCCTGCCCGGCGACCCTATCTCCGGCACCATTTTGCTCCTGACTGCGCCCCTTATCCCAGTCTTTATGATTCTGATCGGGAAATCGGCCAGCGCCATGACGGAAAAGCAGTGGAAAACCATGAGCCGCATGAGCGGTTTCTTCCTTGATGTGCTGCAGGGGCTGCCGACCCTGAAACTCTTTGCGCAGAGCAAGCGGCAACACGATGCCATCGAAGAGTCGGGCGAAAGCTTCCGCCACGCTACCATGCGCGTGCTGAAAGTAGCCTTTCTCTCCTCCCTGACGCTTGAACTGGTGGGCACCATCGGCATGGCCATCATTGCCGTCGGCGTCGGGCTCCGCCTTATGGGTGGAAAGCTCACCTTTCAGCACGCCCTCTTTGTGCTGATACTGACGCCTGACTTCTATCTCCCGCTGCGCCAACTCGGCACAAAATTTCATGCCGGGATGGAGGGCGTCAGCGCCTCAAAGGAGATCTTTGCCATTCTCGACCAGAGCACCCCTGCACCCGTGCAGCAGGCTGCATTTGCCGTACATGAGAGCGCCGGAAAAAGGCCCATTGTGTTCGCCAGTATCAGCTACACCTACCCCGGCAGCTCGCGACCGGCGCTTGAGGGAATCAACGCCACCATTCCCGCAGGAAAAACCACCGCCATCATCGGCCCGAGCGGTGCAGGAAAAAGCACCCTGATCAATCTGCTGCTCCGATTCCAGGTGCCCAGTGAAGGAAGCATCACCATTGACGGCAACCCGATTCACGCTATCCCGCTTGAGGCATGGCACCGCCAGATTTCATGGGTTCCGCAGCACCCCTACCTCTTCAACGCCACCTTGAGGGAGAATATTCTCCTTGCGCGACCGGAAGCTTCAGCAGAAGAGATGGAGAGTGCCCTAAAAAAGACAGGTCTCACCACCTTTATCGGCTCGCTGCCCCAAGGACTTGAAACCATGATTGGCGAAGAGGGGGCCCGGCTGAGCGGAGGAGAGGCACAACGGGTGGCGCTTGCCCGCGCCTTCCTGAAAAACGCCCCGCTGCTGGTGCTCGACGAACCAACCTCGCACACCGATCCTGAACTTGAAGCCGCCCTGCGCAGCTCCATCCAGGAGTTGATGAAAGGAAGAACCACCATCATCATTGCCCACCGGCTTGAAACCATACGCTCCGCAGAACAAATTATTGTAGTCAGCGAGGGGAAGATCACCCAGTGCGGTACCCATGAGGAGCTGATCGCCAACGGAGGTTTCTACCACGATTCCCTCCTTCTGCAACAGGATAGACAATCATGAAAACCTTTTTTCGACTGATCGCACTGGTCAAACCATATTTCTGGTGGATGGCCCTCGCCGCACTCATCGGCTTCGCCACAACCGGCAGCGGCATCGGCCTCCTGATGACCTCCGCCTACATCATCGCCAAGGCGGCCCTGCAACCGCCGATGGTCACCCTGCAACTCGGCATCGCGGGAGTACGCTTTTTCGGCCTTGCACGGGGAGTCTTCCGCTACATCGAAAGGCTCATCTCCCACAACATCACCTTCAAGATTCTTGCAAAACTGCGGTTATGGTTTTACGACGCCATTGAGCCCCTCGCACCGGCACGCCTCATGCACTTCAAGAGCGGCGACCTGCTGCAACGGGTTGTGGACGACATCCAGAGCCTCGAAAACATCTACACCAGAGTGCTTGGCCCACCGCTCACCGCACTGCTTGTGGCCGCACTGATGTGGTTTCTGCTCGGCGTCTACTCCCTGCAGGCAGCGCTGCTCATCCTCTGCTTTCACTCCCTTGCAGGCATTGGCGTCCCGCTCCTCACCCGGCAGTTGAGCCGTGGCCTCTCGGTGGGTATCATGAACCGCAAGGCAGAGCAGCAGGTACTGGCGCTCGACCTCTTCCAGGGGATCGGAGAGCTGCAACTTTACGGACAACTTCCGGCGCACCTCGCCGCCATGCAGAGCGCCGAAAGCGGCAAGCTGCAGCTTCAAAGAAAGAACGCCATCATCGAAGGGCTACACGAATCCCTTACCGGCCTCCTCATGAACGGCGCCCTCATCGCCATTCTCTGGGCGCTCATTCCCTCCATCTCCACCGGCGTGGTCAACGGGATTTCACTTACCGTCATCACCCTCGCCGTCATGGCCTCGTTTGAACCTTTTCTTCCGCTGCCCTCCACCCTCAAGCACCTCGAAGCTGATCAGCTCGCCGGAGAACGCCTTTTTGAAATTCTCGATGCCAAGCCGGAAACGGTCGCCCCGCTCACTCCCCTCCCCTTTCCGGCAGAGCATTCCATTCAGGTTGAGCAGCTCAGCTTCACCTACCCCGGCAGCGATACAAAAGCGCTCGACCGCCTCACCTTCACCGTTCTCCCCGGAGAGCATATCGCCATCGTCGGCCCGAGCGGTGCAGGCAAATCGACCATCACCTCTCTCTTCATGCGCTTCTGGAACAGCAGCGAAGGGAGCATCTCCATTGGCGGCCACAACATCACCCTCTTCGACCCTGAAGAGCTGCGCCGCCAGATAGCCCTCGTCTCGCAGCGCACCTACCTCTTCGCTGAAACCATCCGCGAAAACCTGACCCTCGCCGCCCCGGATGCCACCGACGACGATCTCAAAAAAGCGCTCACCGCCGCCGGGCTCAGCCACTTCACCGCAAAACTCGACGAATGGTGCGGTCAGCACGGTATGAAACTCAGCGGTGGAGAGCGCCAGCGCATCGCCATTGCCCGAGTCCTGCTGCAACATGCCCCGATCATGATTCTTGATGAAGCAACGGCCAACCTTGACGGCGTAACGGAGAGAGAGGTAACCCAAACCCTGAACGCCATCAGCTCAGGAAAAACGCTGATAACCATTACCCACCGCTTAAAGGCAATGGAACAATACGACCGGATTCTTGTGCTTGAGAAGGGAAAGATTGTGGAGCAGGGTCTGCATAGGGAGCTTATGGACGGGAACGGGCTCTACCGGAGGATGTGGGAGTTGCAGCATGTGGCGGAGATGACGGGGTGAGTGTGCTAACAGCATTTACTCATGAACAATCACCGAATTTCTTCCGATTTCTATGTAATGGGCTGCTTCGAAAGCCTCTATTATCGCAGGTAATGCAGCACTAATTAACCGCTCAAGTTCGGCATTGCCAATATTGCCAGAAGCAACGAGCATCAGCCGTTGAGGAGTATTTCGCAACAGAAATGACTGAACAAAGTCATCCTTTGTCACAACAATTCGACCATCCCTGTCGGCAATAAGGATAATATCTGAATCGGGTGTTTGATTGCCCCTCCAGGTCGAGGGTGTGCAAAGCATCATGCCCACGTTGCCGTAACCAATCACAAAAACGGCGTGGCAGTTGAGCATCAACCAGAAACTTCATGCTGCCAGAACTTTGGTACTCTTAATAATTGGGGTCAATGGTTATCCGATCGTGAGTTTGCGTCGTATTATGCCCATGTATACAGTGATTGACAGAAAAATCCATCTCAAGACGTAAAAGAGATCGATTAAATATAAAACTTTCTGTCACTATCCCTCTTTTTTCTGGTGCAGCCAGCACGGCATAATGCTTAGTGGAAGCGAAAGGCAGCGCCCGAGAATCCTGCTGCAACATGCCCCAATCATGATTCTTGATGAAGCAACGGCCAACCTTGACTGCGTAACGGAGAGAGAGGTAACCCAAACCCTGAACGCCATCAGCTCAGGAAAGACGCTGATACCATTACCCACCGCCTTAAGGCAATGGAGCAATACGACCGGATTCTTGTGCTTGAGAAAGGAAAGATTGTGGAGCAGGGTCTGCATGGGGAGCTTATGGACGGGGATGGGTTTTATCGGCGAATGTGGAAGTTGCAACACACGATTGAAATGGCGGGATAAGGCTGTGTACAACATTTGTATACGCTGCTGCAAAAAAAGCCCCCGCAGTTCACGGGGGCCAGGCTTACGAGCAACGACCGTTGTATGATCAGGCTATCTGGACGTATGAAGAGGCCTTGACGTTACAAATAGGACAGGTTTCCGGAGGTGTGCCCAATTCAATGTGACCACAGACAGGACAGAGCCAGATCTCTGCTGTTTCAAGGTCTTTGCCTGCCATGGCAATTTCAAGTGCATGACGATAGAGTGCGGCATGCACTTTTTCGGCCTCTACAGCATAACCGAACATGCGTTTGGCTTTATGCCCATCGGCCACAGCCTGCTCGTACATGGGCGGATACATTTCGTTATGCTCATAGGTCTCGCCATCAATAGCCGTTTGCAGGTTCTCGATGGTCGATTTGATGGCATCGTCGGCAGAGAGATGTCCCTCGGCATGAATGCGCTCAGCTTCGGCGGTGGTCCTGAAAAGTTTGGCAATATTCTTCAGGCCCTCTTTGTCAGCTTTTTTGGCGAATGCTGCATACTTCTGATACGCCTGGCTTTCTCCTGCAAAAGCGTTTTTCAGGTTTTCGTGTGTTGTCGGCATTACTCTTTTTCTCCCTGTCGATTGATTATTGTGAAATATGGTGATGCTTAATATCGCACGAAAATCTCACTTTTTAAAGGAAACAGATCCAGCAATACATCTCGCCCTCTCTTCACCTGCACGCTGAACCGATTTACATGAAAAAACGCTGATAAAAAAACCTGTTTCCATCATTCAGGGTTTAGCCGATCCCTGCATGATTTTAAGAATCAGTTTTTCCAGATCCTCCCTCGTCTGGGCACCTGGCTCAACGGCGACAAGCCTGCCATCACGACCAACTGCGAAAAGCAGCGGCACCGAAGCGATACCGCCTGAAACATGACTTCCGAAGCTTTTGAGAATCGATTTGTCTGCCATGATAACCGGATAATTGATACCTTGTTCCCAGATAAAATCCGGCATGGAATGTTCATTATCCTTGTAGGCCATCCCGATAAAGGTAAATCCTTTTTTCTCATATTTTTCCTGCAGGGCAACCATTTCAGGAATCTCTTTCCGGCAGTAAGGACACCAGGATCCGAAAAAATTAACGATATAGGCCTTACCGGCAAGCTTTTGGCTTGAAAGCAGAACGCCCTGTACGCTCTTTGCGGAAAACTGCGGTGCGACTGCTGCGTTAACATGCGTTTCAGCGACCGATGTGGCGGCATCAACCCTTCCAGGATAAGGAGCGATGAGCGTTATCACCAGAGCCGCCGCAAGCATTGCCTTTCGAATTGTCATCATATTATCCAACGGTTTATCTTCTGCGAAGTTCTATAAAAAAGCTCTCAAAAACAGTTACGAGACTGAAAAATCGAGACCGGGATTGCTGGCTGCATTTTTCAGCACAGGAACGTTGAGTTTTCTGATTTCAACGGTTTTCACATCCTGAAGATGCGCCGCTACCGTATCCCAGACCGGTTCTCCGGTTGATGGTGCACCAACCGTAGCCCATCCGGCAACACGGTATTTTTTCGAGGCATCCACAAGAGTGCCGTTTTCAAGCCGCATGTCGTCAATACGACTGCCCATAGCCGCTACCGGATCAATACGGTACGACATACCACCCACACGCACCATATCGCCACCCTGCTGATAATAGGGATCGGGGTTGAAAAGATTGTCGGCAACATCTTCAAGAATATTTTTGATTTCAAGGCCGGTCATATCCCGCGCATAGGTTTCCGGATAGGTCATGCAGGTCTGGTCGAGCACATGCTCCATGGTAATGGTCTGTCCAGGCAAAACCGTGGTTCCCCAGCGGAAGCCGGGCGAGAGTGAAATCTGTGCTTCATTGCGCGATCGGAGGGCGTCGCAGATAACCTGATCGAAGGGACCATCAAAATTTCCCCGCCGATACAGGAGCGTTCCCGCCGTAGCAAGTGGTTTTTCGAGCTTGGCAAGGTGCGGGGCCCTGATACGCTCGATCAGCGCTTTCATGGAGGCATCTGCGGCAAGTTCATTGGCAAAAACCGGAAGCAGCCGGTAACGGAACTCCTTTACGCCGCCGTTGCCAAGCTTGAGATCCATAACGCCGAGAAACTTGCCGTTGGAACCTGCATTGGTGACAAGGGTTCGACCCGTTTTGTTCCGAACTTCAAAAGGCTGTGGAACAGCGTCGTGCGTATGGCCACCAAAAATTACATCGATACCGGTTACCTCCCGGGCAAGTTTGAGATCGACATCCATTCCATTGTGCGAAATGAGAATCACGGCATCCGGTTTTTCCTTTGAACGAACCGAATTGACCAACTCCTGCAATTCGATGGCATTGATACCAAATGTCCAGTCGGGTATGAACCTGCCGGGGTTTGCGATAGGCGTATAGGGAAATGCCTGGCCGATAACGGCAATCCTGTGTTTACCAAGCTCTTTCATCACATAGGGACGGAAAGCGTGACCACTTCTCTCATCGAAAGCCTGTGCACCGTTAAAGAGCGCATCCTCTTTCACCTTTACGTTCTGTGCAACAAAATCTCCCTTGAATGCTGCGAGGTTTTTTCTCACCTCTTTGTCGAGATAGGTAAATTCCCAGTGGCCGGTCATAACATCAACACCGAGTTGATTCGTAACTTCAACCATGTCCGTTCCTCTGCTCCACAAAGCTGTTCCCGATCCCTGCCAGGTATCTCCGGTATCGAACAGCAGGGTTTTACTGCGCCCGAATTCCTCTCGAACTTTTTCGACAAGCGTTTTCAACTGTGCGAAACCGCCTATTTTGCCGTATTTCTGCGCTGCATCGACGAAATTTAAGGGCGTATAGGCATGAGCAAGCGGAGTGTCAGGCGAAACACCATAATATTTCAACAGAGAAGCGGTAACAAGATGAGGGGGGCGTCCCAGGGCTTCCCCGACACCGAGGTTGAGATTTGGTTCGCGATAGTAGATCGGCATAAGCTGTGCGTGGGTATCGGTAATGTGCAACAGGCGGACATCACCGAATCCCTGCATTTCATAGATATCAGCTCCGGATGTGCGGCTGCTGGCAAGTCCGGGAATCAGGCCTGCAGCTCCTGCAAGCCCAAGGATACGTATAAATTCACGACGGGAAAGCTGCATAACAGTGGGTCGTTTTAGGGTAAAAAAGCGTTACTGAAGGGCACTGTCCCGCACGGTCAACATACGGGACAACTCCTGATTGATGCGGCTAAAAAAATGTTAAGGTTTGGGAACAAGGCTCTCCCAGTTCTGCTGCATATACTTGCCTTGTGCAAGAGCCTGCTCTCCTTCCTGAAGAGCCTGCCCGGCGAAGTTTACCGCCTCGGCTTCCTGACCGCTCTCAAGAGCCGCTCTGGCGCTCTTGATAAGCGAAGCAGTTTCACGCCACTCGAAACCAATAGCCGCAGCCTCTTTTCTTTTGGCCTCAGCCTGTTCGATTAACTCCTTCGCCGCAGGTTCAGCCCGCAACTCACTGGCACTCGCAAAAACAACGAGCAGGACAAAAGCAGATAGTAGTATTCTCTTCATAACGTTCTCCTTATTTTCGTGAAGCCGGGCCGTTAAAAATCAAACCGTTTGACATCACGGTCTCGAAAAACTCAAGATTACAGTACTCCTCGCTCTGTGGGGCGAACGATTTGGCTCCGGTATCATTGGAGCAACCTCCATAGCGTTTGTGAAGGGTGCCGATCTCTCCCCATTTTGAACGATAAACGGGAAAATGGGTGGTATGACCAAGCGCCGGACTAAGAATTTCAGCACGAAGTCGTCTTCCAGCATACTGCATATGGCAACCAGCGCAAGACATGTTAAGCTTTCCGTGCTTGGCGTAGAAAAGCTCCTTGCCCTTTACATAGGCTTTATATGCACCTTCACTTTGCACCTTCACATCAACGGGCTTCCCCCTGCTGATAAAAGCCATATAGGCAGATATTTTAGCAATATCACCGGTTTTACAGGCCAGTGGCTTTTCGCCGTTAGCCACCCGACAATCATTGATGGCCATCTCAAGAGTCACCACCTTTCCCTTTTTTTCGTCAAAATAGGGATAGTTCTGCCGGACAGCGCCACCATTTGCAAAACAGCTTCCATAGGTTTTACCGTTGGCAAAGGGTATTTCAAACAAAGCTTTGCCATCCTCAACGGATAGCGCATAGGGAGGAAACTCCTCCATCTCCTTCCACTGCTGACGGGAATCCTCATCAATGGCATACACTCCATCTGCATAATCGGCAAACTTGACGTCGGGAAACTGGGCGGTAAAATAATCCCTGAACGCCTGTATATCGGCCTGCACACGGGCCTGATAATCGGCAGCCTCAACCCTTACTGCGGCAAGCAGGGCTGCCAGAACAAACAGAAGCGCAAGAGAACGGTTAAACACTATTTTTTTCATGACTCCTTCCCGATTGAATTATGAGTTACAGTGCGCTGATAACGCTGTCTGTCTTTTCGGTTCCGCCCTTGCTGTCAACCCAGGAGATTGTTACCGTTTCTCCAACACTCCCGCCAGTAAACTGAAACGCCAGGTAGGGATCCTTTGAGACGCCGGGACCGATTTCCGCCTGAAAGACCCGCTCTCCCTTGTGTTCTGCATTCACTTCGGTGATATAATGTCCGGCTACAAGTTTACCGGTCTCATCCTTGCGCCGTCCCGTTTCCATGACGTGCTGAATAAGAATTTTTACTGACACAACATTATTCTGTGCTACAGCCTTAACTTTCATAGCAAGACTCCCTCTGAATGATTATTGATGAAATTGATCATCAGCCGCCGCAGCCGCCGATAGTTACCTTAACCTCTTTTACCGCCTTGTACAGCTTTCCGCCAGCCTGAACCAGCACAACAAGATTGGCCGTTTTTGCCATCCGAAGCCGCAGGGAAACATCAGGACGCATACGCGGCATAATGTCGAAAGAGGCTACGAGAGGAGCAAAATTAGCTTCGGAAAAAATGGTAATGTTTGATGCCCCCGCAATAGTCGTCGCTATCGAAACCGGCACATAGGCTCCGTTTTCTGCAATCTCCGGCGACTTTATCTGAATTGCGGTTGAATTTTCAATGGGCAGGCTGCCGTATTTTGCGGTAATGGCCGCTGCCAGCGTTTCAGAGGTGAACGCTTTCTGGTTCCAGGCGGCAAAAAGCCGTTCAGGAACTGCTGAAATCACTGCCGCATACGCTATTGTGCCAGCGACAGACTTGAAAAATTGTCTTCGGGAAACACCCATACCAACCTCCTTCAAGAGAATTTGTTTGTAAAATTGCCCATTTGTCGGGCCTTATCATTTATTGCATTCAAAACGGTTACATCTTGCTCCTGCATCCTGACACTCATAGCGTGTACAGGTAATCAACAACCTGATCTACCTCTTCATTGGTCATGATACCGTGCTTTCCGAAGGGCGGCATCATACTTTGAGGATTGTTTGCGCTGGCATCCCAAATCTGGGCACGTAACACTCCTCTTTTAGGATAGCGTTGTTTCATCTGAATCAGAGGCGGTCCTAAATTACCCGTCATCTCTCCCTCCTGTATCATATGACAGGCAAGACAGTTCCCCTTCATCGGACTAAAGGAAAGCTGTTTGCCTTTCGCGATGTTCTCTTCACGAGCGGCAGCCTTTCCCGGCAAAGGCAGCATCAGGATGCTTACCGCAGCAATCATGGCGATTCGCTTCATCTTCCATTCCTCTGTTTTTATTACTGAAATAAAATTCTACAACCACGTACTTTTTATTGAAAAGAAAACGATCCTTTCTTACAGGAATCTCCCTGTATGATGATGCAAAATGCCGGAAACATCTGTATCGTTATATCGTTATATACTAAAACCAGATCGACGAATCAAAAAAATTCTGTTTTTTTTGCAAGAATTCCTGCCATGCTATTCGAAACAGTTATCCCCAGTTGTCTTTGGTAATATTTTTATACCAGCCCCATGCAAAAGCAGCTTCCTGACGAAGATGATCATCACTTGCGTCCATAGGTGTCAAACCGCCAGCTCCCTTGATATCGACAATACCCGAAGAACTCAAATTATAGACACCGGCAACCGATATGGCATAACCAGGGGCGATAAGACTGTAACAGGTGCTTACCAGAGAGGGAGAAACAGGCACTTTTCCTCGTAAAAGGCTTGCAATTGCGACAGCGGCAACCTTTCCCTGACTGCTTGCAGCGAAACCGGATTTCGGCATATCCCCGGCAATACAGGCATCACCGATAACATGAATACCCGGGTGAATGGTTGATTCAAAGGTAGTTGGGTGAACCGGGCACCACCCTGTTGCATCGGTAAGGGCAGCTTCAAAAGCAATAGATCCTGCTTTCTGGGGAGGAATGACATTGATAACGCCACCAGGCTCATCACCAAACTCAGTGGTCACGGTCATGGCAGCACCATCGACCTTTTCAACCTTTCCGCCTGCAGTAGCCGCTCGCCACTCAATCATTCCCGGATAAAACCGCTCCCATCCCTGCATAAAGAGCTCCTGCTTCGAAAACTTCTCCTTGTCGTCAAGAATAATGATTTTCGATTTCGGTTTATACTTTTTCAGATACATGGCCATGAGGCTGGCCCTTTCATAGGGTGCGGCAGGACAGCGAAGAGGATTTGCCGGGGGACAGATCAAGACGTTGCTTCCATCTTTCAGGGCAATCAGTTGCTTATGGAGCAACATGGTCTGTGAACCGGCCTGAAAGGCGTGGGGCATATTTTTTTCTGCAACAGCCTGACTGTAACCCGGAATGGCATCCCATTTGAAATCAATTCCCGGAGAGACGATCAATCGATCATAATGAAGCACCTTGCCGCTTTTCAGGGTAACCCTTCCGGCAGGCGCATCGATGGCAACAGCCGTATCGGCAATCACGGTAACCTGATAGCGGCTCTTCAGGACGGAATAGCTCTGGGCAATATCCGGCAATGTTTTCAAACCAGCAATAACCCAGTTGCTGATCGGGCAGGTATGAAAAATCGCTTTCGGCTCAACAAGGGTAACCGATATGGACGGGTCAAGCTTCCGAAGATACTTTGCCGCCGCCGCGCCTCCAAATCCCCCCCCGATGATCACCACCCGGCTTGACGCGGCAAACAGCGGTTTTGAAAAGCCTGCGATACCAAATGCCGCACCTGCAACCCCGCTGACAAGCAGCTTATTGAAATCCCTGCGTGAAAGTTTACCGTTCATGAGCATCCTCCCGATTGACAATTTCCTTCAGCCCCAATTGCTCTCCAGTAACCCTGCCAGCAGAGTTGCAGTGCAATCCCGCAACGCCGTTAATCCATCCTGAAACATGAAGATCCCTGAAGAAACTCCTGTTTCATGAAAAGCAGTACAGAAAATACAGATGGGGATTATAAATTATTAGATAATTATATAGTTGTATATTTATATAATAAAGAGAAATACCATATCCAACGGTTTTCCGTAAAAAAAGGAAAAAATGAGCATGATCACCGTTGATTTGAAAGAGACTTTTTTGAATCAACGCAATCAGGAAGAGCTTATCGCGAAGCGCCTGTTCTGCCCTTCTGGTTTTGACTGACTATTTCCGGGCGATAAGTCGGCCTCTGCCCACCTTGCCAGCCACTGAGGCGTCGCGCCAAAGGGTAATGCCGTGCTCCACGCCATCATACATCTCCTGGCCATAGTTGTCGAGAATCCCTTGACGAAACTCGTTCTGCACTTTTTCAAGATATATTTGAACGTATCTGGAAAAATCGGGAGTAAGATCTTCCTTCTCAATGATCGTCAACCCGGCAGTTTCGGCCAGGGTTGCATAACCTTCCAATGTCTCCATGTAGGGAAAAACCATAAACGAGTGCAAGGCATCCCATTCATCTTTGGTCATTGAACCGGTCTCAAGCCAGTCGGTAACCGCAAGAATACCACCCGGTTTTAAAACACGAGCGCACTCATCTATGAGGCGTTTTTTATCGGTGATGTAACACCAGGCATCCTGTCCCCATACCACATCGAAGGTATTTGCTCGAAAGGGCATGTCGAGAGCATTTCCCAGTTTGAATTCGACCTTGTCATCCAGCCCGGCCTCTTTTGTGCGGCGAATAGCTTCTGCGTGCATCCTTTGTGTCGCATCGAGGCCCGTTACGCGGCAGCCATATGTTTGCGCTAATTGACGAGCAGGAGCACCCAGCGCACTGCACACATCCAGAAGGTGACTATCCGCGCTGACTCCGGCTTTTTGCGCCAGAATGTCGGTCTCATGTTCGCCGCCAACATGAATTTGTTCGCCCATCAGCATCTCCCAAAGGATACCTCCAGGACCATCGTAAACTTCACTAACGTTTCCAATAGTGACATCAAGTCTGTTTCCACTCATGTGAATATCTCCTTTTTGAGTTACAGAGTTACTTTTCTTGCTGGTTTTGCGGAATCAACCAGCATTTTGGATCCAGACCATCCGCATCGCCATTGTAATGGTAAGCACTGGCCCGACATCCCCAGCAATGTGAGTTATTGACGCAAACGTTACAGGGAGTGGGCAGGTTACAAATATCGTGCAGATCTCCATGGACGAGGGTGTTACTATGTTTGGCAATAATTTCCGGAAAGGGCGTTGAGCGAATATTGCCTACACCTTTGCGGATAACCGAGCAAGGGGTTACGTCACCAGTGAAGGTCACCGTTGCCATGGTGCCGCAGTAATATTTATCAGTGTCCATGGCGCCGATGGTGATGTTGTCACCACCGTAATTGATACGGTCACGCTCCGTATAGACCTGTTGAACTTCAGTGAGATTCGGTTCAAACGCGCTCCACTCAGCTCCCATTCCTGCAGGATTGAACATAGTCAGGCAGGTGCGGAGTCCTTTCTCTTCAAACCACCAGCGCATCGTTCGGATGGCATCTTCCGGACCTTGCAGTGCGGTGTAGGTGATGCAATTAATCATTTTTTCGGCGGGTTTACCCAGAGCGAGCATATTCGTCACCCCTTCGACTATGGCATTGATGTAGTGAGGATTACCCCCCCGATGGAGTTTGGCATAGACTTCCGGAGTGATGGAATCGAGGTGAACCGAGACAAAACCTCCGTCGGTCACCTCATAGACCTGAGCAGCAATCTGTTTGTTCCGCAGGGGCAGACCGCTGGTCCAGACATTGTTGATCATGCCCAACGACCGGGCATACTGCATCAACTCATACCATTCAGGACGGACGAGAGGATCACCTCCCAACCAGTCGATGGCCCGAATTTCGAGTGCAGCCGCATCGTCCAGCAAATGGCGGATTTCAAGAGTGGTGAGTCCATGCATCTCCCGAGGTGTGGAACCGGCATAACAGTAGATGCAGCCCTGCTGACAAGCATCTGTCGTCTCAATTTGCAGCGCATAGACCCTTTTCTGCTCGAAGTATCGTTTTTGTTCCTCTTCATGTCCGACGGCCAAACCGCCGTACCGACTCAGATAATCGTTGATACAGGCAACCATAGTATTCACTCCGGGAATTTTGATATTGCTTGAACTTGCCAGTTTGTATACTTCAAGTTATCAGAAATAATAACCATTATCCATTATAAACAACCAAAACACTCCCTGTCAGATCCTGAGCATAAGAACAAATATTTTTCGTTACCGTATTGCATAACCCTCAGTCTCTATCCGAACAGCAGCTTCAATAACTCTGGCTGAATATGTCTGCAGAGCCTGGCATTCCGACTCCACTTGTTCCTGGAGAGTTGGCAAGGCGGTGCGTTTTGGGCCATGGTAACTATCTGCGTCGAGTTGTGTGGGGAGATAAGCAGTCTGCAAGCCCCATGCCAGTGCTGCCACCACAATGGCGGGACCAAATGGCCACTCGGCCTGGGGGCCAAGGCCTTTGAAACGGCGCCACACCACATACCAGAGCACGGTAACCACACTGGCCCACAACACGATGTAAAGTACGCCGACAATACCCCACCAGGTGGCAAGTGCGGCCAGCAGTTTGAGGTCACCACCACCAATACCACTTTCACCTTTGATGCGCCGGAACAGCCAGGCAAGCCCACCCAGCAGGCCCAGCACCACAGCGGCAGATAGTGCACTGACGAAGAGGCTGTGCGGGGTAAACCCGGCATAGCTGCTGGCCAGACCCACCACCCCCAGAGGCAAGACAACCCAGTCTGGCAACAGAGTGCTGTCCCAGTCAATGAGGGCGAGCAACAGCAACGTGCTGGCCAAACAGGCCCATAGTAGCACAGCCTGGAATGCCGGGTGGCTGACACTATTGGCCACATAGGCCCACATGCTTGTATTAACCATCGGCACCCAAATGCGTCTGGCTGCTGGAATGGGCTGCTCCAGGCCGCCACCAGGTCCTTGCCATGCGTTCAGGGGGACTTTGGCAGACTGCAACACCTTGCGGGGAATGATGCGGGCCAAAGGCACCAACCACAAGCCCAACCCAGCACCGGCCAACAACCATGGCAATTGTCCCCACAGGATCTGCAACGGAGAGCTGATGTTCATGGCAAGGGCTTTTGTGAGAAGATTTGAATAACCTGAATAATTGCCGGCCCCAGCAACACCAGCATGAGCACCGGAAAAATAAACAAGACGAGCGGCAGCGTCATTTTGACGGGAATTTTGGCGGCAAGTTCTTCTGCGCGTTGGGTGCGGCATGTACGCATCATGTCGGAATGCACGCGCAACGAGTCGACCAGGCTGGTGCCAAATCTATCGGCCTGTACGAGCACAGAGACAAGGTTTTGCAGGTCATCGAGGCGTGAGCGCAGTGCGAGGTTGCGCAAGGCGTCGATGCGGTTGGCTCCGGCACGCATTTCGAGGGTCGAGAGGTAAAACTCTTCGGCAAGGTCAGGGTTGGTGCGGACCATTTCACGCGATATGCGGGCAATGGCAGCGTCGATACCCATACCCGACTCGGTACAGACAACCATGAGGTCGAGCATGTCGGGCAAACTGTTACGCATGCGTTCGATACGATTTTGGGTGATGAAACGCAGCAACATTTCGGGCAGGTAGTAGCCTGCTGCGGCTGTGAACAGCACCAGAATCATGACACGAGCCAAGGGCATGAGGGGCTGAGTGAAATGCAGAAACAAAGCAAGAACCACCGGCAGCACCAATGTGAACAGGGTTTTAACGGCAAAGAAGTTCTGAGGTGCGTTTTTGTTGCGGATGCCAGCTTGCAAAAACTTGATCTGAACACCGGAGCTTTGCCACCCCTCTTCCGGGAGCGAGAGTTTGGAGAGAATGTTGATTACGGTAGCTACTTTTCCGGTGTTGGCCGTTTTGGACAAGGAGGTGGCGGCTGGTGCCCTGCTTTGGCGAATGATTTTGGTGAGCCGTTTTTTGAGGGCATTGTTGTCGACCAACCAATTTAACAACGCGAACACAAGCGAGGCAACAGCGGCCCCGGAAAGCACGATGGTCAGGATTTGCAGGGTAACTTGCATGGTATGAGCATGGTTTGGGTTAAACCTTGATCTGGACAATGCGGCTGAGCACAAAGATGCCAACAGCCATGAGCCCACAACCGATGAACATGAGGTTCTGGCCTTGGGGAGTGCTCCAGAGCACCGAGATGTAGCCGGGGTTTATGAGCATGAGAATACCAGCGAACACAAATGGCATAGTGCCCAGTATCCAGGCTGATGCGCGCCCTTCGGATGAGAGCGTGCGAACTTTGCCACGGAGTTTGACGCGTTCTCGTATGGTTTTGGCCAATCCATGGAGCAGTTCGGCGAGGTTGCCACCCGTTTCGTGCTGGATCTTGAGCGAGATGACAAAAAAATTGAGGTCATTGCTTTGAATGCGATCGGCGAGATGACCGATCGCGTCTTTAAATGGAATGCCGAAAGAAATTTCATCGAAGACGGTTTTGAATTCGTAACCGATGGGGTCAGGAAGCTCTTTGCCCACCATACCGATGGCTGAGGTCAGACTGTGGCCGGCCCGCATGGCTCGCGAGATGTAATCGAGCGCTTCCGGGAGTTTATCTCCGAAAACCTTGCGGCGTTGTTTGGCCTGTCGCAATAACCAGAGAACCGGCATACTCGCAATGGCGACGGCCAGCATGAGCAGGTGCAAGGGGTTTGTTTGGGGCAGAAGAAGAAGTCCCAATACCACAACCAGCGTAAACAAGGCGAGCATGAGGACTATCAAGCGCCCGATAGTGAACGGAGTGTGGGCGCGTTGGAGCAGTGTTTCCAATGTTCCGGAACGTGAACGGAGCCAGGTTTCAAATGTTCTGGAGCGTGAACGGAACCAGGTTTCGATCGCACTCTCCTGCCGGGGAGTTTGCTCGTTGCCGAGGCTTTGCCCACTTTGGCGAACGGCATTGTAAATGGCCTGCAAATGCTTTTTCTTGGCCTGGTTGCGGAGATCGAAAAAGTGGAACCACACCCCATAAAGCAGCAGCATGATCAGCATGACTGCCAGAAAAGCAAAAAAGGAGATCAAAAATATGGTCATGATATGCTCGAAGGTTAGTCGTTGTCGCCGGGGTCGAACATGCCATCACTGAGGCAAATGCCATAGGTGTGGATTTTTTCATACACTTTGGGACGCACACCCGTGGCCCTGAACATTCCTTGCACGGATCCGTCCGGGTTAATGCCCATACGCTTGTAGCAAAAAATTTCCTGGGTGGTAATGATGTCTCCTTCCATGCCGATGATTTCCTCGATGCTCGTGATTTTACGGCTACCATCATTGAGTCGCGTAATTTGGATGATAAAGTCAAGCGACGAGGAAATAAGCTCGCGCAGGGCTTTGGTGGGTAGAGTGATGCCATCCATGCCTACCAGATTTTCGAGCCTGCCCAGCGCATGCCGCGGGCTGTTGGCGTGAATGGTGGTGAGTGAGCCCTCGTGGCCGGTGTTCATGGCTTGCAGCATGTCGATCACCTCGGAGCTACGGACCTCGCCCAGCACGATGCGGTCGGGCCGCATACGCAAGCTGTTTTTCACAAGGACGCGCATAGTGATTTCACCTTTACCTTCGATGTTGGGCGTACGCGTCTCCAGTCGAATGACGTGATTTTGCTGAAGCTGCAATTCGGCAGTGTCTTCGATGGTGACGATGCGTTCGTTCTCGGGAATAAAGCTCGAGAGAATGTTGAGCAGCGTGGTTTTACCAGAACCAGTGCCCCCGGAAATGATAATATTGCACTTTGCTTTAACCAGAGCTGACAACAGTTCGGCCATGGCGGATGTGAGGGTATTTTTCTCAATGAAGTCGCTCATTTGCAAGGGCACAACCGCAAAGCGCCGAATGGTGAGGACAGGGCCATCGAGAGCCAATGGCGGAATGATGGCATTAACGCGCGCCCCATCGGGCAGGCGGGCATCGACCATCGGGCACGATTCATCGATGCGCCGCCCCACTCGAGAGACGATTTTATCGATGATTTTCATTAGATGAGCGTCGTCATTAAAATGGATATTGGTGGGCTGAATGCATCCGTTTTTTTCGATATAGACGTTTTGGCAGCCGTTGACCATGATTTCAGAAATGGCAGGATCGGCAAGCAAGGGCTCCAAAGGACCCAGACCCATGATTTCATTTTTGAGGTCGGCTACCAATTTAGCACGCTCTTGATCATTAAAGCGGATCTCCTCTTCTTCGATAAGCTCAACAAGCAAGACCCCGAGCTCGTTGCGCAGTTGCTCGGGGGTCAGGCTTTCGATGGAGCTGAGGTCAATACGGGTGAGCAGCTTTTGGTGCAACTTCGTTTTGGTAGCGTAAGAGTCAACCCCTGCGGATGCTCTGGCTTTTATCACCGGCACTGGCGCAGTCGAGGTCGGAACTTCAACGACATAAGGTTGTGCAGGCGCCGATTGAGGAGGCGCTGCAACCCGTTTGGTGGAAAGGTTCCAGCGAGCTATTTGATCTTTAAGCGTTCCCATAGTGAGCGTTTATGATGACTGCTGCCTGTGATGTGCTCGGCCCAGTCGACGATGGTTTTGGAAAGTTTGGATTTGGGCGCCACTTGCAATAAGGGCTGGCCAATCAAGAGGGATTCCTGCACGGCTTCAGCGTCGGAGGGAAAGCGTTTGTTAATTGGCCTGCCGATCACTTTTTCGATTTCGGTACCGGTGATAGGAACACTTGTGTCAGCACGGTTGAGGATGATTTCGGTGCACGACATGGGTTTTTCAAATTCTTTCCAGAGTTTGAGTATTTGGCCCGCCCGGCGCAACGATGGCAGCGATGGGGTGAATACGATGCAGAGTTCGTCAAGCTGCTCCAAAACCCAGATGCCAACCTGATCAAGGGATGAACCAAAATCAACCAGAATATAGTCGTAAAAGTTTGTGGCAATGTGAATGAGTTCGCTCACGCGCTCGGGTTCGATATGAACAATTTTTTCGAAGGTTGCGGGCGAGGAGATGAGATCGAGTGTAGGGCTGAGGTGCTGCACCATGCTGTCGAGCAGCGACTGGTCGAGCCGGTCACATTCACCGGAAATATCGGCTAAATCCTGAGGGTGGTTTTCTCCGGTGAGGTACATGTCAAGGTCACCAAAGGGTAAAGAGACATCGACCGCCAGCACGCGGAAGTCGGGCTCTTGAGAGAGTGCAAAAGCCAGGTTGGCCGCTATGCAGGAGCTGCCATCCCCCCCCTTGGAAGAGACAAATCCAAAAACCCGACACCGATTGATACTAACGCCTTTGGCACGAAGGTGAGTGCGTTCGATAACTTCTTGCAGGGTTTCGGAGGTACTGTCGACAATGACTTCACGTACACCAGCGCGCATAAGCGATAACAAAAGTTCTGGCTCTGTTTGGGGGTGCAGGACCACGATTGCGGCATGCGGCAGTGCGAGGCAGAGTTTCTCTACCTCTTGAATGTAATGGGGATCGGCGGGTTCAAAGCCCACAAGAAATACGAGGTCAGGTTTTTGCGCTGTGAGTTGATGCACCATAACCCCAAGCTCACCCACCAGTCGGGCCAGTTGGTGTTGACCCAGCTCAAGTTGTGTATCGGGAACCTCCCAGGGATGGGGAGAGTAGGTAATGATGTTCATCTATTTTTATTGTACCAGTTTGGGTATGGAGGCGCCACCGCCCCCGGTGGGTTTGAGTAGCACGGCAATGGCGCTGGCTTGAACGTCTTTGATGGCAATACCCAGAAAGGGGGCGAAAAAGAACTTGCAAGGCCCGCAATTATGGGTACTGTCGATAGTAATCATCGCACGTATAGCGGGGGCATCTCCAGCAACGGGTGCGCTGGTTGAGGGACGCATACTGGGCCAGTAAACCGTTTCAATGGTCGCATCCTTAATCTTTGAGCCATAGGCGACGTTGTGTTGTGCCCAGACCAGCGCAGTGTCCGCAGCCGAAGTCCAATGAGGTGACAGCACATCGCCGAGTGAATGAGCGCCAGCCAAAGCGGCAGCATCGGCCGCGTTTTGAAGTTCAACCCTGGTCAGGCTGAGACGGGCCAAGTCAATCGCCAAAGCGGCAAAACCAAGCAATACCGGCAAGAGCAGGGCAAACAAAATGACGACAGTGCCACGCTGGCCGTAGAGCCGTTTGGTGATGGAGTGTGACCGTATCATGGAGATTCAAGCCTCATGCTGGTTGTGGCCGAGAGGTCAATGCCTGGAAAAATATAAACTGGTGGGTAATAGCAACGGGTCTCAACTGTACACATATTGGTACTGCTATCTACAGTCGGTGTAATGGTGGCGCTTAGGGTGCCATACATTGAAATGAGTTTGCAGTCGCAGCCCGATGCGGCAGCTGTTTGGGCACTAATGGTGCTGGAGCTAATGGCTCCGGCACGTGCGCCTTCCCGGCTGGCATTGGTAAGCACAATTTTGTCTAACAGGGCAATAGAATAAAAAAATATCCCAAGGAGAATATGCAGAAACAAGTGCAGGAGAAGCATAAATTCGACAGTCGCATAGCCCTTTTGGGATTGAGCCTGCTCCTTTTCCGGGGCCTTGAGCAGGGGCATATCTGCGTGCATGATGCTCATTTTAGTGGTGATCCTTCAAGTTTTCCATCGAGGAAAAGCTCTTTTCGGGTAGGAGGAATAACTCTGTCAGTTGGAAGCTCTGGCATGGTGGCGCTGCCTTTGACCAAAGTGGGGCGAATAATGACCATGAGTTCGGTCTTCTCGGCATTCTTCTTGGTGTCCCGAAAAAGCGCACCAAGAATGGGAATTTCACTCAGCAAAGGCACCGAATCAATCGCATTGGCAAAATTGTCGAGCTTGAGTCCGCCAATAACAAGGTTTTCACCCTCGTTCATCTGAACGTTGGTGGAAACGGTGCTGATTTTAAACAAGGGCAAATTAGCTTTAGTCCCCGAAGTGGCAGATTCTGTATCAGGCTCGGAAACCTCGGATACGACCTTGAGCGAAATACGGCCAGCATCCAGCACAACGGGCATAAAGCGTAAACCTACTCCATAAAGGTATTCTTTGTAGGAAATATAGTATTTGTCATATTCTTGGAGATTTATTGGGCTGTAATCGATGACTCTTACAGGTACATAAATTTTACCTCCAACCAGAAAAAAACCCTCTTTGCCACTCATAGTGACAATGGTGGGTTCGGCAAGTACCTTGAACAACGATGGTTTGCGGTCCGCAACCATTTTGATCCCATTGGCCTGACCCAGCCGACCCAGCAAAAGATTATTAAGCGTAGCGTTGCTGACAAACCCTGATAAAAGGGTGCTTCCTTGTATATCACCAGAGGTTTTAAAGAAGCTGATACCCAAAGATTCGATAAAAGTCCTCGATACCTGGGCAATGCAGACTTCGAGCCGGACTTGCTGCGAATCGCGCACCTTGAGCAGATTGACTACGCCGCGCGTGCTGTCAGATTCCCCTCCATGCGTTGTGGTTTCTTTAGAATGAGACTCCGTTTTGGAAAAAACAACGTCCTTACTCATCTCTTCAATTATACCGGTAAACGGCTTGGAGTCAGTGCCGACAAGGGCTGATTCCGGAGTACCACTTGAAACCGAGCCACCAAAATACGATCTTACCAAGCGAGCGACGCTCTCTGCAACCAGGGCGTCAGACACAGAGCCGGAGAGTACCAGAGCTGGACCAAGGGCAAGGAGATGAATGTCGTTCTCTTTCGGAAAAAGAACTTTTAAGAGAGCTTGCAGGGCGGTTGTGCCACGGCTGACCTGTACCGGCGAGGAGGTCAGGTTGCCATTTTGGTCCCATACAGCAAGATTGGTTGAGCCCATTTTTTTTCCCAGCAAATAAACTTCGAAGCGGTTAAGCATGATATAGTCGGCCACCTTGGGGTCGCCCATGGCAACACGTTTGATGGGTTGCGCGAACCGGTAAACCCTCGATTCGCCCAGAGGCACAAGATAAATCGATGGAGCAGTCATTTCAGACACAACGGTTACGTACGAGTCGTCCCTTCTCCTCACGGGTTCAGGAGAGGCCATTGTAGCCATGGGTACAGTGCCAACAAGAAGCGCAACAAGAGCGCTCATCCGGCAGGCAAAACGTATCAGGCATGTCAAATTCATCTGCATATTGGCTATGGTGTGGCAATATTTTGACGGCTGGTGCCACGGATTTCTTCGGGGCCACTGCTTTGACGCATTGGTGCCGCTTGTGCAGTTGGCGAACAGGTGCTTGCAGGAGCAGACTGTGAATAAATAATATCGGAAAGACGTACACCTGCGGAGTTTATTTTGCCGGTGTCGAATTCGTTGCGCAAGACAAGAGACAGCGCCCCGATGTTGCGAGCCAGGTCGAGCTTTTCGGCTTCGTGCGGAGTAAGCTCGAGGGTTACGGCATTGACCACTTTTGGTTTATCCCGGTCTGCAGTGGTTTCCTGGGCTATGGCCAATACTTTGACGCGCAACAGTACCGTCACCGAAAAAGGCTGTTGGTTGGCATCTTTGCTACTAACCAAAACATCCACATAGCTGCCTGGCAGGGCAAAACCGGCAACCGCAATCACCTCATTTACCTTAACTGTAATGGCACGCTTGCCCTTTGGGATGATAGAGGATAAACCGCCAGTCGCGGTTGTTGGGGCCAATTTGCCAGGCAGAACCGGCTCACCCGGCATCATGGAGACGAGGGCAATTCGTCCTACCACACTGGCGATGCGAGTGGACGCATCGCGAGGAACAGCCGAACCGGGCCAATCGATGCTCCTGATTTGATGAGCTTTGATAGCTTTACCCGCTTCGATGGGCTGCTCAACAACGACGACCCTCGACATTGATGTTTGGGCGACACTCATCCAGCGGGCAGCCAAAAAAGCTGCCATCGCACCCAGAATAAGTGCGATGGCGAGAACGAATTGTTGTGGTTTCACTGCTTATGCTGTAAAAGTGCTATCAGATACCGTCAAGGGCATCTGAAATCTTTTCAAAAACCTCGTTCAAACTAGTTCCGATAAGCGTAACGGCTGCAATTGTAGCAACAGAAATCAAACCAGCAATCAAGGCATACTCAATCATGGTTACGCCTTTTTGTGACCTGATGGACAGATTTCCACCAAATAAGCCAACAACAGCCGCAACCAGATAGTCGATCATGGCTACGACTTTTTGTAATTTGACGGAGACGAACGTGTTTTTCATGGCTTTACCTCCCAATGAAATTAGTTAATATTCACTCCAACATGAGACCCTCAAATTGTGAGTATCAGCCCACCCGAATCCATATATTGGGCGTGCAACTGACTACACTCACATTTTTCAGGGACGATGCTTACCCTGTAAATTTACAAAATAAATACGCACAGCCAATCACTATTCTTGCTTTTTTTTGATGAACACCGTTTGAAGTGCTCCCCTAACATGATCGATTTTGATTTTGTCCTTTTTGCATCATCTGCCATCAACCTCTGCTGATAGTCATCTGCTGCACTGCATCTATCCCCTTCATCAGTCGATCGAAAAGTAGAGTTTCCGGCAGTTCAACAATCACAACCGAAGCAGGAATGATTCATCGACGAATCATTCCGTCTAACCTCTTTTGTGACTAACTTTTACAAAGAAGCATCATTTTCCTCGTTGCATAAAATTTGCAACATTCCGTTATGAGCTTATTCATGTACTAACGGTCTCTTGATAGTTGCTTCTTTTCTTCATCACTTCTATTGAAGTTTTGACGATGTTATCGTCTTTTTCGCGCTCTTTCTCCGGTAAAAACTCTTCAAGTAGCGTTTTGTTAACCCGCAGGCACTGATCGAGTTCTTTCTTCAGTTGGTCCAAAGGCAGTGTTGTCACAACGCGCATTAGGTACTCCAAAGCATGGGTTCCATACCGAAAATTGTTCATAAACATAAACGCACGGTAGCGGTTCATCTCCATGATAACCAGATCATCGAATGCCTCCTCCATTTTTTTTTCATCTCCATCAGAAATCGAACCAACCCCTTCAAACACAAGCTTATTGACAGCTTCAGCGTTAATGCCTGCATACCTCGCCTTTATGGCCAAATGATCGGCAAGATCACGGTTTGATTCTTTCCGGTACACGGGCGTTGTAATCCATGCTTCTTTGATTATCGATTCGTCTTTCAAGCTGGAATAGACCGCATGATACTCTTTGGCAATGTCATCTGAGCGGTCTTTGACTATGGTTTCCGCAAACAGTTTATCGATGGATTGTTCCTCTATGAGATAGGGAAATGCCAGCAAAGCTTGATTATCACCAATTCCGAGCTCTGACTGGTTTTGTATGGCAAGTATCAATCTTCCTTTCTTCCCATAGGTTTCTCTCCGGACAGCTTCCGGTTTCGAGCACAACGCGGCCTGAATATCTCGTGCTTCTGAAAGATTCCTGATGTCCGAATCGTGACAGACGTAGATCGCCGATGGCCATGATGCGTCGTCCGCACCGGCAATCACTTCGTTGCAGATTGCTTGTTCAGGCGGTTGATCTGCTATGACCAATTGAAGCGGAGGCAATACGCTGTCGAAAAATTCTCTGGATACTCCCAATTCAAAGCTCAAAAAGTTGAGATTGCGATAATCGGTATCAAGAGCAGGGTACAGGGTTTTCAGCTCGTTGAAAGCCTCTGTAACTCCTACGCCAACCCAGACCAGCCGGAGCTTTCCATTCGGAGAATAGGTGCCGATGCGGGCAAAGCGCAGCACCAGCGCTTTGGCCATATCGGAGTTACCGACGACCATCACAACTTGTGCAACAGAGCCTTTCATGGTTGGCGCGTACAAGTCCGGAGAATATTGATTTACAATGCCACGTGCTGATACAGCATATGGATTCGATGCACGAATATCCAGTCCTTCTTGTTTGAATGCATTGATTCCGACCCAGTCCATGAGCAGATTCTGCATAGTAAGTGACTGAGTGCGGAGATTGACTCTAAGTTCGGTACCTGGGTCGGCTTTGTTTTAGATTTGTTCCAGCAGGGCAAGATTTTCCCGCTCATCAGGAAGCATCAGATAGAGCCTGATGGCAGATTTCAGGTTTGCCACTTTGAAGAGATCAGCCCGCAATGCATCGTAATAGAGAATCGTCAGAGTGAATTCATTGTCATGCTCGGCGGTATGGAGTTTATCGACCGCGACGATCTGTGGCTCGACATTATCCTTCTTACTGACATCTGATAATGCTTTTGCCAAAGCTTTTCCGAAAGCACCATAGCTGACGATGACATGATGACCCTTGTAACTGTTGACCGTTTTTCTTTTCAGATACGGATAGAGATGCTCGTGAAACAGCTTGGTGAAAAAGGTACCATACGCAAAAAAAGGAATCGCATATTGGGTGATATATAATCCTATTTTTATACATGGCACCGAAACCTTACCTGCCACTTCTCTGTTCAGGACAAGCCAGACTTGCATCAATCGAAGATGCAGAACAAACCCTGAAAAAGCATTCCAGCCATCCTCTTATCATCTCAATGGTTTCCGGCAGATATCAGGAAATATGCGCTTCCTATCCACCGGATTGCGTGTACTGGAGAGCTGAAAAAAGAGGATTGCACTGTTTGAGACGAAAAAAGAGCTGAATATCGCAAAATACATTCTGTCCAGACTCATCTGACAGACTCGATAAATTTATGGCTCACTGAAAAAAAGTTTCAGTTCCATTCTGACATGACTTTCTTTCCTTCAGCTTGAAAATTCTATGTAACAATAGTGTAACAAAAACAGTAAACGTGAACATATTTCCCGTAAATATCATACTGAGACGACATAATGCCCCTCTTGATCGGAACAAGCCACGCGAAATCTATCAGTCCTGAAAATCCGGAATGCGAAGGAACGCAAAATCCGTTAGTAACTCAGAACGACCGTATCCCTCGAACCGCAAACTCGTATATGGCTGTCTTTTTCGTACAACTTATCGCACCACTATCAAAGTCTTGCTGGTCGACCCAAGGGCCACCGGGATTGATCGACGAAGCCCAATACTTGTTGTGCGCGAATGTGCTTTTCCCAGTCTGCTTCGCATGAAGGTAGATCAGATTCAATTCCTCCTTGCTTGGGAGGTACCAATCGTCGTACCCATTGATGACGAGGTCGTGACAGAGTTTTGCGGCGAAAGCATCTGATGAGTGCGTTCTCAACAGGTGAACGGTATTGATTTTCCCTTTCCCGATGCCTTCCGGTTCGAGCCCCTGAATTTCAGGGATGATCGGTTTGTTGGTGCTGAGCCAGTGGACTCCAGCGCTCTGGTCCAGAGGTGCGGCCTCCAGGTATCGCACGCCCGATGAATCAGGAATACCCCCAGGAGCGGCATATACGATTATACCGCCAGCAGGACCGGTATCACCGATCGAGTATGTTTTGGTTTGCGTAATTCTTTCCTGCGTCAGGTGAATACAGAGCTCCGTCAGCGCGTTATCCACATAATCGTCCAGCAACACCACCAGAGGAGTGTCAAAGCGCAGTGAGTTGTTCATGCTTCGCAGCCAGCCTTGCACTGCATTGTCGAATCGCGCCTTGGTATACAGAAGCGGCCCGCCATCATGAGTACCGCAACTCAGAGCCATCTGTATCCCAAGCGATGTCCCCTGGAACGAGCCTGCCACTTGCAGTATCGTGGCAGCATACTTGTCTGTACCGATCTGCGTGTTTAATGTCTTGTCCAGAGCCGCAATGATCTCGTTCGGGTTTTCAGTCGCATAATTGCCTTTCCAGTACGACACGCGCTCCTTAATGCTGCTGTCGTCCCCGTCATAGATGATCAGCCGCTTGCCGGTTGAGACCAGATATGCATAATTGGCCGCCAGATCGCTCACCGTGCCCCGCACCAGCTTCGATTTGGCCATCACCGTTCTTATCTGTTTTTCCACTTCCCCCGCATCCGGCATAAGCCCTGTGTTGTTCCCAAAACCGTCATTCGTGTATTTCACGACGACGATTTCACCACTGTGCTGCGTGAGAAACGTGACAATAGCCTGTAAAAAATTCTCAAAGCCTTCTCCGGCCTGTGTCTCAGCAATAATACCATTATTCGAGTGCAGGTGGCAGAGCCTTTCTTCCCTCACGAGGACGTTCTGGGCGGTCAAGTTCCACATATGCCCTGGCCTGAAGTCGAAGTACCTCGCTCCGAGCTGCAACTGTGTGCTCACATCGTCTTTCTGTGTATTGTAAAACGCATTCACTCCAAGCGGGCCTGTCAGCTTGACGTACATCCCCGAGTCGTGCGATCCAGGCAATACAAATTCATTCAGCGTAGTTTCCGCAGGAGCATTCATCCGTTTCATCCAATCACTCTGGTTCCCGGTAACAAAAACGTATGCCTGATGGCTCAGCCCCGCCATCGTTGCAACGTCAGTAAATCCCCACGAAACAGCGTAGTCGGCCCCGATCTGCGAACGCTGATTATCCACCCAACTGATCAGATTGTTTACCGCTAATCCGCCCGTGTTCGGGTTGATCTCCGCCCCGCGTTCCAGCACGTCCTTACCATCAACCATGGCATACATCCGAAAGGCTCCAGTGGCCTCATACCAGTGGATATTCCTCGTGTCCATTTCGAAATGACGTTGTTGGATGCTGTTCATAAATGGAAAACAGACATTGTCATAACCACGACACTCAACACGCACCTGAAAACGATTACTACTGTTGTAGGCGAATACATCAATACCCTTGCTTGGCATTATTCACTCCTTTATTCTTTTTCGATTCACGAAGAAACTCTTCATGATCGTTTTTCATCGTTAGTTGTTTTTCTTGAGCTTATAGCACCCCTATGTGTTAATTTATAGACGGTGTCTCAACCAAGGAGACAAGATGGGCTATTCAAGATCAATAAAGGTAAGCATTTTAAGACGGGTTTTACCCCCTGATAACGAAAGTATTACCAAGGTGAGTGAGGAAATGGGTCTTAATGATCAAACGATTCGGAACTGGGTCAAGCAGCCTGCAGGCAGTCAGTTACTCATCGAAGAAACATGCCCTCGTTTCATTAATGCGCAAGAAAAGTATCTTCTGATAAAAGAAGCAGCCAGCATATCGGAAGCAGAAAAAGGGACGTTTTTACGGGAAAGGGGCTTGCATTCAGAACATTTAACTCTTTGGGATCAGGAGCTACGCGAGATGATGAGTCAAAAACAGGATTTGAAAAATCAAGATCCTCTGAAAACCTTGGCAAACCGTAAAATATCCTGAGACAGGTGCCCGCGTAAAAAGCTGCCCGGTTAAAAAAAATCCGCCACGATACAAACCGGCAAGTGCAACCTCCTGCATCACCTCCCTCAGTCCGTTGACTCTCCCTTCGACAGTGGTCGTATCATATTTTTCAAGCATCTGGCCAAGTACACTCATTTCAGATCCCTTTTCATCGAGTTGACAAGCTCCAGCAATGCCCGCAGCATTCTTTCTTTCATTCCCGGCATGATACAGGCCTCTATCACCTTCAGGTCAAAACGGGTGATATTCTCTTCATCAAGGCGCAGGTCATCCATCAGCAGATCCTGTAATGCACGTGGTGACACGATATTCAGATTTCGGGTAAACACAAGCTTGTCACACAACGCCTTCTCTGGAGAGGCCATCAAAAAACCTGTTTTATCGGTATTCTCGACACGATCAATTCCGACTGGATAAAAATCAAGCGGAGAATGCGTATAGGAAAATCGGCCTATCGGAAGATCATACACCTTACCCCGCCTGGTGGTCATTGAAGTCACCTCAACCACTCGCTCGGGAATAATCCCGTAATGGTACAGCGCGTAATCCATTGAAACACAGGATGGCCCATAGAGGAGATTTGCCACAAGCGGTGTGGAAATGGGAATCGTTGTCCGTTCAGGTGAAACGGCATAAAGCCCTTTCTTGATGGGTACAAGCCACCCTTCATCTATCAAGCGGACAATTTTATCGTTCGGAGAGCGGTACTCTTTGAGCATGGAGACAAGTGCTCCGTGCGTCAGAGGCACACCACCCAGTGAGCTGAGCTTCTTTTCGAGTTGCATGAGGTCATTATTTTGCATAGATAATCGAATATTAGTCGATTATCTATGCAAAACAGAGTTTTCCGGGTACAATAAAAAACAAGCCCCCCTGAATTTATCAGTTCTGAACGCAGGAAGGCGATGGGACACAAAATCTCTTGTCACGTCTAACAATGGTGTAACAAAAACAGCAAACCTGAATAAATTTCCCGTTAAGGTAGCGCTTCTCGTAAACATGGCCGCATAAGATTTTTTCTAACAACGCATTAGCCGCATATTTCAAAACAACTGTTAATTCACGCGTCGCATATACGTCGCAAAACCAGTATAAACAGCGTTAATTTCGACAGATTCAGTGTGTTTTGGCTGTATTTGAGACAACAAGAAAAACCATCTAAGTTATTTTTTTACAGGGTTTTATGGGAGTGGACGATAGTGGATTCGAACTTCTGACATCTACAGTGCAAATATCATACTGAAGCCATATACCATTGATATAAAAAGAGTTATAGGGATAATTAATTTTTCATATCGCATCCGCGTCGCAGATTTTTTATCAAAATCAGTGCCCAAATCGTAACAACAATTACACCATAGCTTCAGAAAACCTCCCTTTTTCTCACAGACTATAGAGGAAAATCTCCATGCTCGAATAGAATTATTGAATCACTATGGTAAGCTTTTTACCCAGAGCTTCGGCATAATGGCTCAGCGTCGAGAGCCGGATGTCTTCCGAATGGTTCTCGATGCGGGAGACTGCCGATTTTTTGGTGTGCAGTTTTTCAGCCAGATCTTCCTGGGTCAGGCCTGCACGTTTTCTTGCCTGGCGCAGTAACTCCCCGATCCGGAATTGTTCGTAACCCTGTTCAAAAGTTTTTGCGAAATCCGGGGACTCATCTTTCCGCTTCTTAATGTATCGTTCAAGATCATCCATGGTTTTTCCTCGATAGATATTCTGTTTTCCGCTTTTCAGCGAGTACAATTTCTGATGCCGGGGTTTTCTGAGTTTTCTTTGAGAAACCATTGGTCAGAACAACCAAGCTTCCTTGATCAAGAAATCCTAAAAGCCTAAAGGCATTACTTGCCTGTTTTGCTCTGATCTCCCATATACCATCCGTGTTTTGGAGTTTCTTGAAATACTCGGTCGACACCGTGGGCAACTCCTTGACAAGTCTGAGCACCCACAGTACCTTCTGGACTTCCTTTTCAGAAAGCGTGTCCAGATAGTCTTCCACTGGACTTTTCCCGGCACGGGTCTTAAAGAAAACAATCTCTCGCATGAGTAAATGTTAACAAAATAGTTAACTATCCACAAAAGGAATTCGTTCAGTCGCCCGCTCTACAGTTCCAGTTCAACCCATGCCGGATCATGGTCACTACCATCGCCACTATGTTTTGTTCGTCTGTTAATCCAACCTTTACGAAAGTTTAACTGTACTCACGTAATATGCCGTTGTGGGACAACTGGGCCAGTCATGGCTGGATTAGTCATCAATGCCTCTTTGAATCAATTACCCATCAATTAAAATTCAAGCCCGGAAAGGGAGATGCAATATTACTTCAATCAGAATATCACTCCCGCATACTGATACGATACCCCATTGCTCGATAACCACGCTGGCGTTTTTCCCACATTCGTGCAAGCTGCGGATTGTCATGTTCGACATAATCGTAGATACGAACATCACCCTTATTGACATGTTCACGGTGCAGACGACCTGCGTACTGCTGTAATGTTCCATGCCATGAAACAGGCATGGCAAGCACCATGGTATCAAGAGGGGGATGATCAAAACCTTCACCAATCAGGCGCCCGGTTGCCAGAATTACCCGTGGAACCGAATCATCAAGTTCTGCAAGACCTGCAAGCGTAGTTGCGCGCTGCTTTTTTGTCAACCGGCCATGCAGCAAAAAGCTATGCGGAATTTGATCAGCAAGTACTTCGCGTATCAGTTCCAGTTGTTCTGTGCGTTCCGTCAACACAAGGATCTTTCGACCTTCGTGATATGCAGCCAGAATATCCTTTGCAATGCATTGGTTGCGGGAGGAGTCATGGGTGAGGATACGGAAAACATCCTGAATACCAGATCCTTGGGGAATTACTGGCGAGAATAGGTTTAGCGGCCGAACCTCTAAGCGAACTGGAGCATTTTCTGCTTGAAGCGCGCGATGCCTTACCGGGCCGCATTGCATAAAGATTATGGGCTGATGACCGTCTCGACGAATAGGTGTTGCTGTAAGTCCCAGAACATATGCCGCTTTAGACTGCTTGAGAATTGCCTCAAAAGTAAAGGCTGAAAGATGATGACACTCGTCAACAATGATATGGCCATAGCTGTCGAGCAACACGACAAGATCATCACGCCGTGAAAGAGATTGCATGACAGCGATATCAATCAAGCCTGATAGTTTCTTTTTGCCGCTTCCAATAAAACCAGGAGAGGCACCGGACAGGTCGAGAAAGGTGGATAACCGCTCCCTCCATTGCTGAAGAAGTTCAGCTCGATGAACAAGAATGAGGGTGCTCACTTTGCGCCGGGCAATTATTGCGGCAGCCATGACGGTCTTGCCGAATGCTGTGGGTGCGGAGAGGATCCCTGTTTGGTGCTTGAGCATCGCAGTGATTGCCGTTTGCTGGTCTTTTCTTAACTGACCGGTAAACGTTACTGATATTTCGGTGCCTGATATGCGCTCATCCTGAATGTCCATACGGATATTGTGCTGTCGCAGCAGTTCGGTGACTGCGTCAAAGCATCCCCTCGGCAAACTGATATGAAGCGGAAAGTTTTCGGCACAACAGACGATTCGGGATTTGTCCCATACGGGCAGACGCATTGCCTGAGCCTTGTAAAACTCGGGATTTTGAAAAGCAGCCAGGCGAATGAGACGGTTGGCCAATGGCTGGGGCAGATCGGCTTTGGCAATGAAGATCTGATTAGCGAACACAAGAGTCAGTGATTCAGGCATGGGGCCGGGGATCCGACTGAAACTCTGCAATGAGCGTTGCCATGGCTTTTGTTCCTCCTCTTCTGTAATAAAAGCGATATCAAGCGGATGGCGAACGCCAACTGATCGCTGTATGGCTGAATCCAGTTCGAGACGTGATAGTCTTTGAATGGATGAGAGATATTCCCACTGGTCAGGATAGATGACAAAGTTTTCATCAACAAATACACTGAACCCCTTCGATCGTGGCTTTTGCTGCAACGGGAGCGCAATCAGGTTGCCGAAACCACCTTTTGGGAGGGTGTCCTGATTAGGAAAAAACCGATCGTAGCTTTTTATGGCAAGTTGACGGGTACGGTCACATGTCTGGCTTATAAGTGCAGCACCAAGCTGCCGTGCATTTGACGCCGGAACAGGTTCAGCAAAAAAAATCCATACATGCGCACCGTTACCTGAACGCGAAATCTCCAAAGTAGCAGGAATATTAAACTCCCTGCACGATTGCATGAAGGCTGATGCATCCTCATGCCATCCCTCATCATCAAAGTCAGTCGCAATAAAATAACAGGTTTCATCCGGCAGCATTGGATATACGCCGATGGTATGCTTGCCGGTAAGATGGCGGTAAAGAACATTTTCTGTAACCGGTAACAGCGAGCGCTGCTTGCAATCACCACATTTGATCCGGGGTTTATTGCAGATACCTTTCCGCCACTCGTTGCTGCACGCAGGAGAATAACCCGACATTCCTTTGGCAGATTCCCAACGAATTGGATACACATCCCTGCGGCCACGGAATAGTTGGCCGAACAGTGCAACTTTTTCCATAGTTGACCGCTGCACTGTCGATGTCAATGGGATTTCAGATGAATTTTCTTCTGATGGAACTGACTCTTCCCACGGTATGCCATTTGCATCAAGCAGAGCTTTCAACCTGACATTTTCTTCCTGTAGTTGCCTTAATGCATCAGGCAATTGCCCGGAAACATGGTTATACCGGCTCTCCTCATCCATACCTTTTGATTTTCTAATCCCTCAGGAACGGAAACGATAAAAGGTAACCAAATACCTTTCACGACCTTTCATGAATCAATCGAATAAAGCAACATAATTCACTACTATACACAATTGGTTCATTGGACAGATTGCACAGACTATTTTCATCCTCCTGTCTATCGACTTACCAATGTTCCTGGGAATGAGTACTTTTAAATTATAAAATGACAGGGCAATGCCTAAGCAAAAAAAATAGCAGACACCGCGCTGGTTGCCATGACTCTGATGAATACAGAACATAACCCGAAAGAGATGCTCATGATTGTTACCATGACTTTAAATTTCATCAGTCAATAAAATGGGCACAACAGACGATTATAGTACAGGGCGTGTACTTGAAAACATCAGAAAGGCATTGCATGTTTTTGACAGCACAGAGGGATCACTCTCCAATAACGAGCAGGCTCTCCGGATACAGGAAAAAATTCAGGCGTTTGAACCCAGGATTCTCTCTTTTCCTGAAGCCTCCGACTATATCCGAAAAGCTTCAACAATCGCTCTGGGTGAGCGTGTCTGCCGAGTTCTCCATCCCGGGTCAGTATCGACAGAATCGGTTTTTCTCGATGAACTCGCTGAAGCGATGATTTGTTCAGAACAAGCTATGCTTGCGTCAATCGAAGATGCAGAACAAACCCTGAAACAGCACTCCAGCCATCCTCTTATCATCTCAATGGTTTCCGGCAGATATCAGGAAATATGCGCTTCCTATACACCGGATTGTGTGTATTGGAGAGCTAAAAAAAGAGGATTGCACTGTTTGAAACACAAAAACAGCTGAATACCGCAAAATACATTCTGTCCAGACTCATCTGACAGACTCGATAAATTTACGGTTTCTGCAAAAAAAACTTCAGTACCTATCTCACCTGGCTTTCTTTCCTTCAGCTTGAAAAAAGAATTCCGTCTAACAATGGTGTAACAAAAACAGCAAACCTTAACATATTTCCTGTCAAGGTAGCGCTTCTCGTAATCATTGCCGCATAAGATTTTTTTTAACAATGCATTAGCAGCGTATTTCAAAACAACTGCTAATTCTCGCGTCGCATATACGTCGCAAAACCGGCATAAACGGGGTTAATTTCGACAGATTCGATGTATCTTTACTGCATTTAGAGCAAAAAGAAAAAGCCTGTAAGTTATTTGCTTACAGGCTTTTATGGGTGTGGACGATAGAAGATTCGAACTTCTGACCTCTACAGTGTAAATATTGTACTGAGGCCATATATCTCTTATATAAAAAGAGTTATAAGACTTTAAAAATTCTCGCGTAACATACGCGTAACAAAAATTTTATCACTATCGATCAATAAATAAAAGTAACGATTAAGCTCTCACCTCTGGTTTTTCATGATTACTCCGCCATGAATTCGGAGCAATCCAATTGTCCTGAAAAAATCGCTTTGCCCTGAGCGCTTCCACAGCTGGAGATAGAAATACCTGCACCTGCTGCACCACATCAGCAAACGAAGCTGGCAGGTATTCAAGACCAATACGTTTTCTGAAGGCATTCCATTGCACCTGCTTCTCCTCAATGAACTCTCCGAAAAAGATTTTTTTCATCTGGACGAGCGTTGTTCCCCGTTGCGCAAACGTCTGCCTGATGGCTTCTGCGAGACTGGCACCTTCGAAATCATACTGGCGTGAGAGCATCCAGATATCATAGAAGTCTTTCATCCTGCTGTTGAGAATCCCAAGCTTGGCCATAACCTCAAACTTTTCGGCAATCATGCTTTCTCTGCTGTAACAGTACATCTCAGCCTGAGGGAAATTCAGCAATGATGGTAACGATTCCTGTACTGGATCAGGGTAGACCTTGTCTCCAAATCCAATATCAAGCTGGATAGTCAGTCGGGCGGCATCGAGATCACCGCGAAATCGTATGCGCAATCCTTCATAGTCCGCATCTTCCGTTATCGGCTCAACGGTGATTGATTCCGGATCGAAAACGATCCCGTCTCCTTGTTTTTCAACGGCTAAAACCTGACGGATAATGGTCGTGATACTCTCAGGGGCGTTTCCTGTTCTGCCGAGCATATCGATATCCATTGTCGGTCTTGCCAAGGGAGCATGCCAGACCCTGAGCAACAATGCCCCCTTGAGAATGAAACGATCTGCGAATGAGGAAATCGACAGACGATAGAGAAAGCGCTCCATGGCATAGTATTGCAACAGCTCCTGAAAAGGCCTGTTTTCCTGTCGCGCCTTGTTCAACAGCCTTTGCCTGACCGAGGCTCCGATATTTTTGATCGCTTTTGTACTCACAGCGTTGCCTCCAAATATGGTTTCATGACTGAAGCAACACGGCACACCTCTGCATACTGCATGAGCGCATGCAGATTCTTTTGCACTCTCTGCCGATACAGTTTGAGCGCTTCGAGCACGATATCCATCCCGATCCTGTTACGAAATTTGAAGCAGTCTACAAGCGTCTTTTCCGGACTGTAGATCTTCACCGGGACACCATCGAGCTGATGCGTTTCAATACCGACCTTGAAACAAGAGGGTGAAAACCGGAAAACCGTAACCGGAGGATACTCGATTCTTGGTTGTTCGGCACCTTTTTCAAGCGCAAGAGATACGCTGTGTGGAACCTGGGTGGTCATTTCGTGAAAGGAGAGTGCCGAAACCAGGCAAAGTATACCATTCGGAACCCTCAGTGCAACGGTGACAAGATCAGGATATTCGAGCTGCTTCCACCCTTTGAGTTGGTAAATCCCTCGAGAAAGCTCTTCAAGCTCACCACTGTCACGAAGAGTGTAAAGCGTCCGGGGATGAATACCAAGACTGATCGCTTCCCGGGTACGGATGAGGCCTCCCTGGGCAAGAATAAGAGCTTTGGCCTTATCTGCAACTCTACTTTGTTGTGACATTTTTCATAAGGATAGAAATACCATACATTATGCATAAGTATAGGTATATTTATCCTAACCAACAATAGACCAGAGAAGTATCAAAAAAGGCTGAGGGAAATTTTTACCACTCCTTTCTCAAGCTTTCAGCGACGTTTGAGCTGTTCACTGCAAATTGCCTGAACTGGCTGAACAACATTTTATTGTTATTGCAAAACCGTATCGTTACAAGTGGAGCCAAGGTCTCCCCTCACAGTATCATGAACCTCAACTTTAAGCACTGATGCTTTTCAGAGTCATTTCCGACATTCATAACGAGTTCTGTCGAGAAGAGAGCAGCGAGGACTGGCAGGTTCCGGAACTTGCCGAAGACAATGAATCCGTGCTCATCCTTGCTGGAGATATCGGGCTGTTGAGCAGAAAACAGACATGGTTCGGTTTTCTTTCGCAATGCTCAAAGCAGTTCAGAGATGTTTTCGTCATTGAGGGCAATCACGAATGGTATCACGGCAACATCGAGAAGCACTCCTGGCCGAACGCCTTCGCCGAGCATGGATTTCACAACGTACATACCGGTACGCTCATTCTGGCGGAAGAGAAAATCGCCATCATCGGGACCACTCTCTGGACAGACTTTTTTGGCGGCAATCCAATCGCCATGTTTGATGTCAGTCAGGGCCTCAATGACTATCTGCTGATAAAAGTCGGAGCCGATTATCACCGGTTACGGCCGGAGTACCTTCTCGCTCTTCATCACAAGCAGAAAAAAAGGCTTTTTGAAGATGTCGATCACTATACGGGACTCGGATACACCGTGATTGTGGTCACCCATCATCACCCCTCAATGCAAGGAATCGCCCCTGGTTACCGAAACGACCCCCTGAACGCGGCATATGTGTCAGACCTTGAAAAAGAAGTGCTCTCCCATAAAATAGCCTACTGGATCTGTGGTCACTGCCATACCGCCATGGAGTATTCAATCGGCGAGACCAGAGTGATCTGCAACCCCAAAGGATATCCTCACGAATACGGCAACGGTTTCGATCCGCTCAAAACGCTGAACGTTCAGTGATTTAGCATTTGGAGAATGTAGCAGCTATCGCCACCTTTTATAAGATTAGCCACCCTCGGGCTAAAGAAGCCAAAAACGTTCGGGCCATTTGGCACCGAAAAATGCCAGAAACCTGAACAAAAGAGTGTAGGGGTAGCGCAGGCATTACGCATACAAGCGCAATACTCAATTATGCAATAAGTTATCAGGTTTTTTCAGGAGAAGTAAAAAAACTCGCATAACAATGGCGTAACAAAACCATTGGTAAACGGCGTTAAATCAGATAAAATCGGAGTATTTCAGTGGCGTAAGAGCGGGAGGAAGAAAGCCTGCAAGTTATTAATTTGCAGGCTTTTATGTGGGATGTGGACGATAGAAGATTCGAACTTCTGACCTCTACAGTGTCAATGTAGCGCTCTAACCAACTGAGCTAATCGTCCTCTCTGAAAGGCTGTTAATATAGCCTTTCATTCATGAATAACAAAGTCTAAGATGCCCTGTTATGCAATTTTTTTCTTTTTGCGGTCACCGGAGAAATATTCCGGGGCTGCTTTGTTCTCGATGGTGTCGGCTGTGATGACACATTTATGGGTGTTTTTCATCGAGGGAATCTCAAACATGATGTCGATCATGACGTTTTCGAGTACTGAACGCAGGGCACGCGCCCCTGTTCCCCGCTCGATGGCGATTTTGACGACCTTGTCGAGCGCCTCTTCGGTAAACTCAAGTTCAACGCCATCCATTTCAAAGAGTTTCTTGTACTGCTTGGTGATGGCATTTTTCGGCTCAACCAGAATGTTGCGCAAAGCCTTCTCATCGAGCATCTCAAGGGTTGAAATCACGGGAAGACGGCCGATGAATTCGGGGATAAGCCCATACTCGTGCAGGTCGTCCTGCATGACCAGCTTGAGGATTTCCGGATCGTAGCCGATCTGCGTGGTTTTGACCTTTGCGCCAAAGCCCATGGATGATTTTGAGACCCTTTTGGCGATGAGCTTGTCGAGTCCTTCAAACGCTCCACCACAGATGAAGAGAATGTTCTTGGTGTTGATGTTGATCAGTTGCTGTTCAGGATGCTTGCGTCCTCCTTTTGGGGGCACACCGACAACAGCGCCTTCAAGTATTTTCAGCAATGCCTGCTGCACTCCTTCGCCTGATACGTCACGGGTGATAGAGACGTTGGCCGATTTGCGGGCAATTTTATCGATCTCGTCAACATAGATGATGCCTCGTTCGGTGCGTTCGAGATTAAAATCCGCTGCATGGAGCAGACGGGCAAGAATGGTTTCAACGTCGTCGCCAACATAACCTGCTTCGGTCAGTGAGGTGGCGTCAACGATGGAGAAGGGCACTTCAAGCAGGTTGGCAAGGGTCTGGGCAAGAAGGGTCTTTCCTGTTCCGGTAGGGCCGATGAGCAGAATATTGCTCTTTTCAATAACAACTTCATCGTCTGCCTGCTGCTGCTCCTGTGAGTCAATCCTCTTGTAGTGGTTGTAGACCGCTACGGCAAGCGACTTTTTGGCTGCATCCTGACCAACCACGTACTGACCAAGCGAATCCATGATTGCTTTCGGGCTGACAAGACGAGGCTGAAAGGGCTGCTCCGGCACCTTTGCAACGGGCGGAACTGCGTTTACCTCTTTGCGCAGGATATCAAACGATGTCTTGATACAACGATCACATATAAATGCTTTCGGGCCAGCAATCATACTATTGACCTCCTGGGCACTTCTGCCACAAAACGAGCAGAAGACCTGATCGGTGGTACCGCTACCGCTTTTTGTTCTACTTTTTCCCGGTTCTCTTTCTCTCGTCATGAAACAATTACGCTTTCTGTCAAATTAATAAGCTTAAACAATCTAAAATCCCATTTTGGCAAGACTTTCCAGCAGAAGCTGCAAGGTCAGACTCAGTTTAGGGTGTCCTTCCTCAAAATGGTCAAGTGCCCCGTTCATACGTTCCATAAGTGATGCATCCTCATGGATGGCACCAGCTTTTTCGTTGAGAAGTCGCTGCATATCCGATCGGAGGTTCGACAGCACAGCTTCCGTTGTATCATCAATGGAGTCTACCTGTTCAAGCTCCTGATGAAGCGTATCGAGAAGCTCCCTGAGTTTTTGCTGTTCCATAATCCTCCCTCATTAAATAAATTTTACGGCAGATTTGTGTAGCCCATCAGAAACCGGTCACACTCACGTGCAGCAGAGCGGCCCTCATGAATGGCCCAAACCACAAGACTCTGTCCCCTGCGGGCATCGCCAGCAGCAAAAATTCCGTCGCGGTTGGTACGATAGTTTTTCTCTGTCGCCTTGATATTTGAACGTTCATCCTGAACAACCTGCAGTTGCTGCAGAAGATGCTCCTCTGGCCCAACAAAGCCCATCGCCAGCAAAACAAACTCTGCCGGTATGATCTGTTCCGTACCTGCAACGGGCTGTGGCACAAAACGGCCATCCTCTGTAACCCATTCCACTCTGGATACCTCAACTGCCTGCACAGCACCTGTTTCATCAGCAAGAAACTTCTTGGTCATGATGGAGTATTGTCGCGGATCTTCTCCCTGCAGAAACGCTGCCTCTTCCTGCCCATAATCAACCTTGAAGGTTTTAGGCCATTCGGGCCAGGGATTTTCTGGCTGACGATCAAGAGGCGGTTTCGGCATGATTTCAAGCTGCAAAACACTTATACACCCCTGACGCAATGATGTGGCAACGCAATCGGTACCGGTATCGCCTCCACCAATAACAACAACATTTTTGCCTGCGGCTGAAAGAGCTGGTGTAGTGTCGTCAAGCAAGGCTTTGGTACTTGAACGCAGGAAATCCATGGCATAATGGATACCTGAAAATTCACGTCCCTCTGCAGCAAGGTTGCGGGGCTTTGTAGCACCCGTACAGAGCACAACAGCATCAAACTCTTCAAGGAGCTTGTCTGCCGGATAGTCAACACCAACCTCTGTGCGCTCCACGAAGGTAATTCCCTCACTCTTCATCAGCTCAATACGACGCTCTACAACAAGCCGTTTGTCGAGCTTCATGTTCGGAATACCATACATCATGAGACCGCCAAAACGATCATCTCGCTCGAAGACGGTAACGCTGTGTCCAGCCTTGTTGAGCTGATCAGCACAGGCAAGTCCCGATGGACCTGAACCGACAATGAGCACCCTTTTTCCGGTTCTGTTGGCAATCTGTTTTGGGACTACCCACCCTTCAGTAAAGGCATGCTCAATAATAGAGCATTCAATATTCTTGATGGTAACCGGCAGTTCAATGAGACCAAGCACGCAGGAACCTTCACACGGAGCCGGACAGACCCTGCCTGTAAATTCAGGAAAGTTGTTGGTTTTCATCAACCGATCGTAGGCCTCGTGCCAGAACCCTTTATAAACATAGTCATTCCACTCAGGAACAAGATTGTGAATGGGACAACCGCTCGTCATACCGCTCAGCATAAATCCGGTATGACAGTATGGTGTACCGCAATCCATACAACGGGCGCCCTGCTCCTGCAGTTCCCCGGCCTCCATCTCTTTGTGAAACTCTTGCCAGTCGTGTATTCTCTCCAGAGGCGCTCTGTCCAAGGGCAATGCTCTCTGATACTCCATGAAACCTTTAACTTTACCCATATCAATGATTTAATCTTTTTCCAACCGGGTTGCACCACCCTTCTCGGGTATTAATTCCCTGAAACTCGTGCCGGATCATGAATATTTTTATGAAATGCAGCCATAACCGCTTCATCGCCACTGAGCCCTGCAGCCTCAACTACTTTCATGGCTTCAAGAGCACGGCGGTAATCTTGTGGCATCACTTTGACGAAACGCTTGCGAAGAGCATCCCGGTCATCAAGAATGGTCTGACCAAGATGGCTGCCGGTATAGTCGACATGCCTTTCAATCATCGACTGAAGTGATGCAAGCTCCATTGGATCATCAATGGCAGAGAGATCGACCATCTCACGGTTACAGTTGCCGGCAAATGTACCATCAACATCGTAGACATAGGCAATACCGCCCGACATACCTGCCGCAAAGTTCCTGCCTGTTTTGCCAAGAATGACCACAGTTCCACCGGTCATGTATTCACAGCCATGATCTCCAATCGCCTCAACCACAGCATTCAAACCACTGTTGCGAACACAGAAGCGCTCTCCGGCCATTCCCCTGATAAAGGCCTCGCCTGAGGTTGCTCCATAGAATCCGACGTTGCCGATGATAATATTCTCTTCCGGCAGGAAAGAGGAACCTTGTGACTGATAGACAATAATCCGGCCACCGGAGAGTCCCTTGCCCACATAATCGTTAGCATCGCCTTCAAGCTCAAGAGTGATGCCATTGGGAATAAAGGCACCAAAGCTCTGACCGGCTGAACCAACAAATTTCAGGTGAATCGTATCGTCCGGCAATCCGGCAGAGCCATATGCTTTCGTCACTTCATACCCGACAATGGTGCCGACAACCCTGTTCGTATTTCGAATCGGAAGCGTGGAGACAACCCGCTCTTTTCTTTTTATGGCTGGCTCACAGATAGAGAGCAGGGTCGTGCGATCAAGACTATCATTGAGACCATGCTCCTGTTTGATGGTGCAGTAGCGCACTCCATCCTCACCCACTTCGGCCTGATAGAGAATCTTGGAAAGATCAATACCCTGTGCCTTCCAGTGATCGACAGATTTCTTCATACTCAGTAACTCAGTGCGTCCGACGAGTTCGTTCAGGGTACGCACACCAAGACGTGCCATATATTCGCGCACACCTTCAGCAAGGTAGCGCATGAAGTTTTCAACATGCTCCGGTTTACCCTTGAAATGTTTGCGCAGTTCCGGATTCTGGGTAGCTACACCAACCGGGCAGGAATCATCCTGGCAACAACGCATCATGATGCATCCCATCACCACAAGCGTGGTAGTGGCAAAACCGAACTCTTCAGCGCCCAGCATTGCTGCAATAATAATATCACGTGCGGTTTTCAACTGACCGTCCGCTTCAACAACAATTCTGCTACGCAGATTATTGAGCACAAGGGTCTGGTGGGCCTCAGCAAGACCAAGCTCCCACGGCATACCTGCATGCATAATGCTTGAAACTGGCGATGCACCGGTTCCGCCATCATGGCCACTGATGAGCACAACATCCGCATGGGCCTTGGCCACACCGGCGGCGATAGTGCCGACACCAACGGTGGAGACCAGCTTGACGTTGATACGGGCAACCGGATTGGCATTTTTCAAATCATGAATAAGCTGCGCCAGATCCTCAATAGAATAGATATCATGGTGGGGCGGAGGAGAAATCAGACCGACGCCCGGTGTTGAATGACGCACCTTGGCTACCCAGGGATAGACTTTGGAGCCTGGAAGCTGTCCGCCTTCACCAGGCTTGGCACCCTGAGCCATCTTGATCTGGATCTCATTGGCACTGGCAAGATATTCGCTGGTAACGCCAAACCTTCCGGAAGCGACCTGCTTGATGGCCGACATTCTCGAATCGCCATTGGCATCTTTTTTAAAACGCGCCGGGTCTTCTCCCCCTTCACCGGTATTGCTCCTTCCCCCAAGCCTGTTCATGGCAATGGCAAGGGTTTCATGAGCCTCCTGGCTTATGGAACCATAAGACATGGCTCCTGTTTTGAATCTTTTCAGAATGGCCTCAACCGGCTCAACCTCATCAATCGGCACGGCCTGATCGCTGAACCTGATATCCATCAGGCCTCGTATGGTACAGAGATGCTGACTCTGGTCATCGATAAGGTTCTCGTATTTTTTAAACAGCTCATAATCTGCTGTTCTGCAGGAGTATTGCAGAAAATGGATCGCCTCAGGGCTGAACAGATGGTATTCGCCACTATGCCGCCATTTGCGTTCACCGCCAGCTTCAAGCCCGCGGTCAACTTTGTTGCCTGTGGGCGGAAAAACCGCTTCATGACGCCGACGAACCTCTTCAGCAACAATATCAAGACCGATACCTTCTATACGGGTTGGCGTGCGGGTGAAGTAGGCATCAACAAGCTGGGTATTGAGGCCAACTGCCTCAAAAATCTGGGCTCCACGGTAGCTCTGGATTGTTGAAATTCCCATCTTGGCCATGGTCTTCACCACACCCTTGACGGCAGCCTTTATATAGTTCTTTATGGCAACCTTCTCATCCAGCTTGATATGGCCCGACGCAGCCAGCGAACGAACGGTCTCAATCGCCATATAGGGATTGACGGCACCAGCTCCATAACTGATGAGCATGGCAAAGTGGTGTACCGTCCTTGGCTCAGCCGATTCAAGAACAAGGCCAACCTGTGTTCTTATACCAGCATTGATAAGGAAGTTATGCAGACCGGATACAGCAAGAAGCGCTGGAATCGGTGCACGATCATTATTAAGCTCTCCCTTGTCGGAGATGATAATGATATTGACACCCTTGCTTGCCGCCTGTTCAGACTGACGGTAAAGGTCGTACATGGCGGCTTCAATACCCTTTCCACCCTCTTTTACCGCATAAAAAATCGGCAAGGTGACCGCCCTGAAGCCGGGTTTGTCTATACCACGAATCTTTTCGAGGGCCTGATTGGTCAAAATTGGATGGGGCAGGCGAATGCGTCTGCAGTTAACCTCTGAGGGTTCAAGCAGCCCTCCTTCCGTTCCAAGCATGACTGTTGTGGAAGTGATCAGTTCCTCTCTGAGCGAATCAATCGGGGGATTGGTCACCTGGGCAAAAAGCTGCTTGAAATAGTCGTAAAGCAGTTTCGGCTTGTTAGACAGCGCAGCAAGCGGTGTATCGTTGCCCATCGAGCCAACCAGCTCCACACCTTTTTCACTCATTATCTTTATCTGCAGCATAAGATCCTCCTGGGTATAGCCATACACCTTCTGACGGGCAGTAAGGCTATATTTATCCTCATCAGGATTTTTCAACTGCGGATGATCGGTTAACGCATCCAGATCGACCATGTTCCGCTCAATCCATTCACGATAGGGTTGTTCACTGGCAATGCTCTCTTTGATCTCTTCATCGGAAATGATGCGTCCCTGGGCGGTATCGACCAGAAACATGCGTCCCGGTTGCAGGCGATCTTTTTTCAGGATCCGCTCCGGAGCAATATCAAGCACACCAACCTCGGATGCCATAATGACAAGATCATCCTTGGTGATATAATAGCGTGACGGACGAAGTCCATTGCGGTCAAGAACGGCTCCAATCTGTACGCCATCGGTAAAGGTTACTGATGCAGGACCGTCCCAGGGCTCCATGAGACAACTGTGATACTCATAAAAGGCTTTTTTCTCAGCCGAGAGCCCGCCATTACCTGTCCAGGGCTCCGGAATAATCATCATGGCTGCATGAGCAAGTGAACGGCCAGAAAGCACAAGGAACTCAAAGGTATTATCAAGAATGGCGGAATCACTGCCATCCTCCAGAATAATCGGTTTGATACTCTCAATCGCATTGCCGAACACCTTCGACTGGATATTTTTCTCCCTCGCCTTCATCCAGTTGACGTTGCCCTTCAGCGTATTGATCTCACCGTTATGACTGAGAAAGCGATAGGGATGGGCCCTGTCCCAGCTCGGAAAGGTATTGGTGCTGAAACGGGAGTGAACCATGGCAATGGCGCTCTCCATATCCGCATCATGCAGTTCAGGATAGAACTCCCCTACCTGTTCGGGAAGGAGCATTCCTTTATAAACAATCGTGCGACCGGAAAGGCTCGATATGTAAAAATAACTGCTGCCAAGAAGGCCTGCGGTATACTTGACTCTTTTGGTTATACGGCGCCGGATGATATAGAGCTTTCTTTCAAATTCCAGTTCAGAGAGCGTATCCTTGCCCCAGCCAACAAAAAGCTGCTTGACAATAGGTTCCTGTGAGCGTGCAGTTTCGCCAAGAGTATCGTTACAGGTTGTCACCTTCCTGAAGCCGAGAAACTTCTGCCCCTCGGCCTGAATCATCTGACGGCAGATGTCTTCAATAGCGCGTCTTTGAGAGATATCCGGCGGCAAAAAAAGCATTCCTACGCCATACTGCTTCTTGGGGGGAAGATCTATATTTATATCAGCACAAACCCTGCGCAGAAACTTGTCGGGAACCTGAAGAAGAATTCCTGCTCCGTCACCGGTATTTTTTTCACATCCACATGCACCGCGATGCTTGAGGTTCTCATTGATCTGCAAACCCTGCTCGACAATTTCATGGGATTTGACTCCCTTGATATGGGCAATAAACCCTACACCGCAAGCATCATGCTCGAACTGAGGATCATAGAGCCCAGTATTTAACGTAACGTTCATATTTTCAGGCACAACTTTTCAAACAGTTTCAAAAAAAAGGCAACCGAAAGATCTTAGCGCAGAATATAAATGTTTTTTAACAATATACCCCCAATCCTGTCACCAGGCACTATTGGCTTGCTTTCCCCTGGCTGGCCACAGCATCAACCGCCTTTTTCAAGGCTTCCTGATCGCCGAGATAATAACTTCTCAATGCGTTAAGATCATCATCAAGTTCATAGACTAACGGAATTCCGGTGGGAATATTTACACCAACAATATCTTCCTCGGAAATATTGTCAAGATATTTGACCAGGGCACGCAATGAGTTACCATGAGCTGCAATAATCACCTTGCGGCCTTTGCGGATTTCTGGGGCTATCGTTTCATGCCATATCGGCAAAAAGCGATCCACCGTATCTTTGAGACATTCACTCAAAGGAATCTCCTCTTCAGCCAGATCGGCGTAGCGAGGTTCGGATCCAGGGTAGCGCTCATCACTCTTCTCCAGCGCAGGAGGCGGGGTATCGTAACTTCTCCGCCAAACAAGAACCTGTTCCTCGCCATATTTCTGCGACGTTTCCGATTTATTAAGCCCCTGCAGCGCACCATAATGGCGCTCGTTCAGCCTCCAGCTCTTGAAAACAGGAATCCACATCAGATCCATTGCATCCAGCACACTCCAAAGAGTCCGGATAGCACGTTTCAGTACTGATGTATAGGCTACATCAAACACAAAGCCCCCCTCCCGAAGGAGTTTACCAGCATTTGCAGCCTCTTCTCTCCCCTGATCAGTCAGGTCAATATCATACCACCCGGTAAAACGATTTTCCCGATTCCACTGACTTTCTCCATGCCGCAACAAGACCAGTTTGATCATAGCTACTCCCTTTTTTCAGGATTTTTTATTCAGGAAAATCCTCTTTCCCTGTTAGTTGGCCAGCAATTTAATATTCTCTGCACCTTTTCTCAAACTTCATCCACTTCAGTGCCCGAAAGTTTACTTAAGAATGCCATGAATAGTTGAAATGGTGGGGATTTTCGGAGAATTGTCTGTAGATTTATAAATTGAAATATGATATCTTAAGTAATTTTTGGCGCAGGACGGTTGTTGGCATACTGCCAGTCTCCCCTCTCCCCAGTAGTAATGATGATCTGTAAATGCCCTTATACTGATAAAAACGACAATGAACGTAGACAATTTCAGATTACAAATAGGCGGAAAAGAGTATGTACCCATCATTATTGGGGGCATGGGTGTTAACATTTCAACAACAGAGCTTGCCCTTGCTGCTGCCAAACTCGGCGGAATAGGCCACATTTCTGATGCTATCGTCAGCTACGTTTGTGACAGGATATTCAACACCACTTTTGTAAGTCGGAAAAGAAAAAAGTACGCCCAGTTCAGTAACAATCCTGATAAGTCAGCGGTTCTGTTTGACCTTGAAGAGGTCGCCGCAGCCCAAAAAAAATATATTGAGTACACGATCTCCCAAAAAACAGGAAGTGGTGACATTTTTCTGAACTGCATGGAAAAGCTGACCATGAACAGCGGTATCGAAACACTGAAGGTACGGCTGACCGCAGCGATGGATGCCGGTATTGACGGCTTGACCCTCGCGGCAGGTCTCAACCTCCGGACACTTGACCTTATTCAGGATCATCCAAGGTTCCGTGATGTCAAAATTGGCATTATCATCTCCTCCGTCAGGGCTCTTGCCATCTTTCTGAAACGGGCAGTGCGCCTGAACCGTCTCCCCGAGTACATCATTGTGGAAGGGCCACTTGCCGGTGGTCACCTTGGCTTTGGAGCAAACGACTGGCATACCTTCGATCTCAAAACGATCTTTACTGAAGTACTTGCTTTTCTGAAAAAGGAGGGGCTGAACATTCCGGTGATCCCTGCAGGAGGTATATTTACCGGCACTGATGCCGCAGACTATCTTCAACTTGGAGCTGGTGGCGTACAGGTTGCAACCCGCTTTACCATCAGCAAAGAGGCTGGTCTTCCCGCTGAGGTCAAACAAAACTATCTCAATGCAAAAGAGGAAGATATCGTCGTGAACATGGCCTCTACCACCGGTTATCCCATGCGGATGCTCACCTCTTCACCAACCCTTCGTTATGCCATAAGACCGAATTGCGAGGGGCTTGGCTACCTGCTTGAAAATGGAGGGAAATGTTCCTATATCGACGCCTATTACGCGGCCATTGCAGAAAGAGAAGCAGGGCAACCACTTGCCGTGAAGGAGAAGACCTGCCTCTGTACCGGCATGGCCAATTATGACTGCTGGACCTGTGGCCATACCACCTACCGCCTCAAAGAGACAACAAATATGCTTGCAAACGGAAAATGGCAGCTTCCGACGGCGGAAGATATTTTTCTTGACTACCAGTTCAGCACCGACCAGGCCATCAGGCTGCCGAAACCAGAGGTTACTTGACAAGAGCTGAAAATATGAGACATAAAACAATCCTTTTCCTCTATGCCGCACTTGTAACATTCATTCTCATTCTGGTTGTTTTTACCGTAAACCAGTTGAGTGCGGCAGCCTCCCTCCTCAGCTTGCTGCATCCTTTTGCCGGAACCCTTTTTCTGCTCTTCAGCGCGGCCTGCATACTTTTTGCACTCTACAGCGGCTTCAAGCTTTTTGCTGCCCCGAAAAAGGCCGTACTGCCGAAAAACGGAAACTCGAAAAAGATGATAGCTTACACAGAATTTCTGCTCTCCCGCTTACCGGTTCATCCCATGCATCAGGAGCCGTTAACAAAGAAAAAAGATCAAAAGTGGGTACGTACCAACCTCAGATTTATTGAAGTGGACGCAAACAACACCATAAAACAGATCGCCACAAAAAACTTTTTTGTAGGTGCGTTTGCCCAGAATACCTCCTACGGAACAACCACCTCCCTTATGAACATCCTTAAGGTGGTCTGGAAAATCTACGTTATGCACACCCGCGAGCAACAGCTCAGGGAGTTTATCTCACTCATTCGCTCCGTATACGGTTGCCTCCCACTTTCCGATTTCAAGAAGGAGGATATCCCTGCCCACATCAGGCCAATCATACAGTCTTCGTTCAGCAATACCCTTTCAACACTCTTGCCAGCAGGAAACCTGCTGAGCCCGTTTTTTCTCAACCTCTTCATAGCCGGATCGACAAACACCTATCTCACCTGTCTAGCGGGTATTATCGCAACACGCCACTGCCAGATCATGACGGAAGAAGACAAAAAAGAGATTATCCAGCAAAGCATGTTTGAAGCATCATTCATGCTGAAAGAGATTGTCAGGGAGTGCAACCCGATTCTCTCAGTCACCATCAGCCAAGCCGTAAAAAAAGCAGGTATCGAAAGTCTTGATACGATCCACCCCCCTTCGACAGGAAGCGGTATGGCCCAGGACATCGTCTCCCACCTTGCAAGTTCGCTGAAAAACATGCTTAAAGACAATGGATAGTAATCAGCCATCTACTGATTACTGATTACTGACTACTGATCACTCCCCTTCCGAAGTTCCCTGAAAAAATCCTGCAGTAAATTCCGGCACTTGTTTTCCATGATCCCGCCAAAGACCTCCGGCTGATGATTGAGCTGTCGGGATCCCGTCACATTCATAACCGTACCCGCAGCTCCCATTTTCGGATCATAGGCTCCAAAAATAACCCTTCCGACCTTGGCATTAACGATAGCCCCGGCACACATCGGGCAGGGTTCCAACGTCACGGCAAGGGTACAATCATTGAGATATTTGCTGCCGAGTGTTGCCATGGCTGAAGTCAATGCAATCATTTCAGCATGTGCAGTGGAATCACAAAGCGCTTCAACCTGATTATACCCCCTCCCAATGACATGACCATTACTGTCGAGAACAACCGCACCCACAGGAACCTCCTTGCGTTCAAACGCCTTGATTGCCTCACGAAAAGCCAGTTCCATGCAATACGCAAAATCCATCATACTTTTTATATAAATAGTGTTGAGTCAGCAATAAGAGGTTTTACCGTAATCGTAATTTTCATTATACTATGCTCTTTGCGCAATCAAGCGTTTTCCTGCATCCGGTGTGCAAACTATCGTCAGTAACCCAATACCTAATAATATGAACATTCATGAATATCAAGGCAAGGATATCCTGAGAAAATTCGGGGTTGCCGTGCCAAGAGGAATTGTAGCCTATTCACCTGAAGAAGCAAAACAGGCGGCTGAGCAGCTTTTTGATGAGCTCGGTTGTCCGGTTGTTGTTATAAAAGCACAGATTCATGCCGGAGGCAGAGGAAAGGCTGGTGGAGTAAAACTCGCCAAATCACCTGAAGAGAGCCTTGATATTGCCCACCAACTGATTGGCATGACGCTCATTACCCATCAAACCGGCCCGGAAGGCAAAGAGGTCAGAAGAGTTCTTGTCGAAGAGGGTATGAATATCGAAAAGGAGTTTTATGTCGGTATTACCCTTGACCGCTCAACCTCGAAGAATGTTCTGATGGTTTCGACCGAAGGCGGCATGGAAATTGAGAAAGTTGCTGAAGAGACTCCGGAAAGGCTCCTGAAAATCCAGATTGACCCTCTCTTTGGCATGCAGGGATTCCAGGCACGCGAAGCCGCCTTCTTTCTCGGGCTCAAGGGTGAACAGTTCCGCAACGCCGTAAACTTCATCACTGCGCTTTACAACGCTTATATCTCTATTGACGCCGCACTGGCCGAAATCAATCCGCTGGTTGTCACCAAAGAGGGAAAAGTGCTTGCACTCGACGCAAAAATTAACTTTGACGACAACGCTCTTTTCCGCCACAAAGAGTTCCACGAACTACGCGATACCAACGAAGAGGATCCATTTGAAGTCGAAGCCTCAAAATCCAATCTCAACTACGTCCGCCTTGACGGTAATGTCGGTTGCATGGTCAACGGCGCAGGACTGGCTATGGGCACCATGGACATGATCCAGCTTGCTGGCGGGAAACCGGCGAATTTCCTTGATGTTGGTGGTTCAGCAAGCCCGCAAACTGTTGAAGAGGGATTCAAGATCATTTTGAGTGACAAAAACGTCAAAGCAATCCTTGTCAATATTTTCGGTGGTATTGTTCGCTGTGACCGCGTAGCAGGTGGCATTATCGAAGCCGCAAAAAAAATAGACCTGCACCTGCCAGTCATTGTCCGCCTTGAAGGAACCAATGCGCCAATAGCACAGAAAATGCTTGATGATTCAGGCTTGAACCTTATTGCGGCAAAAGGACTCCGTGATGCGGCCCAAAAAGTACAGGAAGCACTGGCAGCCTCCTGAAGAGAGACACGAACACAGAACAAAAAAACACCCCGCAGATCTTCTCTGACGGGGTGTTCTTTTGAGTAGTCCCAACTTTTCTAAAATCAGAAGCTAAACTCAATCGCCACCAGCATCGGGAAAAGAATCATTGTAAGCCTCTTCCGCTTCAAACCAATCATCCTGATCTTCTCCATATCTCTCACCCTTCTTTTTCCACCGATAATAAGCCGTCAGCCTGATTGACTCTTCGCGCTCCTCAGCTGAAAGAACCCCGTCAAGAGCCACAGGTTCTACCTTTTTCTGTGATTTTTTTGACATGAGCGTTTTACTTTTCGTTTTCTATCATTGTTAGCTGACAGGAATCTCCTTCCCTGTTTTTGGAGTAGGCTCCACTTTGGGAACAACAATCCTGAGCACTCCATTATCATATTTTGCCTCAATCTTTGCGGCATCGATGTTCTCGCCAACCGTAAAACTGCGGCTGAGGCTCCCCCACGACCGCTCAACGCGGTGATACCCCTTTTTCTTCTCCTCCTCACTCTGGGTTCTCTCCACAGAGATAGAGAGTACATTATCTTCCATCGAAACCTTGATATCCTCTTTTTTAACACCGGGAATATCAGCCTCAATAAATATCGCATCATCGTCCTCACTGACATCAACCTTGAAGGCTGGCGCTACCATTGAAGAGAAAAAAGGCGACACCTTATCATTGAAAACATCCTCGAACATTTTCAGGGGATCCCTTTTGTAAAGCGACAGTGACATGGTTTCTTCTCCTGTTGTTTGAATTATTACAAATCAAATACATGAATAAGAGCTGACGCATACTGAACAATGTTCTCAAAAAAAAAATTCCCGATACCGAGGAGATTCGAATAATCCCGTCGATGCCTCAACACCTCTCCTCTCAAGGATTAAAGCACAACTGAAAAAAACAAGAGGCCTATGTATTTGTTACGTAATGATGTATCTTGCGTGATAAAGCACTCGCCTCTAACTCAAATCATCCGGATGATCCTCTCACGATCATTTCCGGAGAAAAAAAGGGAGTTTCATCATGATTATTAATCCCATTGATGTTCATTGTCACTTTTTCAATGTCAAGTTTGCATTCAGAGAGCTTCTTGAAATTGGCTGGCGCCAAGCAAAAGGGAACTACCCTTACCAAAGGGATGACATGCCCTTATCAAGGGAGAGAAGTGTATCAGAACCGGATCTTGACTCTTTGCTGAAATACGTTGCAAGGTTATTGGCAACAGCCCTCCAAAGCGCTGAGGATAATTATAAACTGGAACAGAAATGCTATAAAAAAGGGCTGTGGAATTATTCAGCTCCATTGATTACCGTTCCGCTCATGATGGATATATTTTTTATGCTTGATGACGGTTCTTCATTGAAGAACAGGACGTTGCCTGCCGGATTGCCCGAAGATGAAGAGAAAAGAGTTTTTGGAACAACACTCATTCCACAGGAGAGTCTGGATTCCTTTACCAGGTTAGCTATGAAATTAAAGGCTGATGTTATACAAACATTTGAAAAAGAACGGATACAGAGGGGCCTCACCGGCGCCCCAAAAAGAGAGCGTCTCGATCTTGTGTGGAAAGAGCTGGACGACGTGATCAGTGAGTTTCAACACCCGGAAATGGAAGAAAAACAGGATGTTTGCCGCACAATAGAGGGCGGAGTACAGATGACTCGCGGGTTCCGAAAACATCTGCTGGAGCTTCAGGAGCTGAAAAACAAAAATCATAAGACGGTGCTGCCATTCCTTGCTGTTGATCCCCGTCGGACCGGAATTGAAAAGTTGGTCAAGGAGCTGATACTCCCCGGAATTTTTAAAGGGATCAAATTATATCCCCCTTTGGGCTACCTGCCGACACACCCGGATCTTTACCCGATATACCAACTCTGTATTGAAAACGATATACCCGTTACAACCCATACCTCACCTGGCGGTATGAAAAATATGTGCAAACAACTCCAAACCAAAAGCAGAAAACAAGATGGAACGATTGATATCATAACAACTTCTGCTGATAACCCCGTAGAGCTCTTTGCTACGCCGAATAACTGGCGTGCCATATTGGAGAATAAAAAATACAGCAACCTAAGGCTCAATTTTGCCCATTTCGGCGGCTCCGAGGCTATACAGAAGTATGCGAATTTTCTGATAAAAGGAAAAAAGAGTGCTTTGATTTCTGCCAACTGGAGTTATCAGATCATTCAACTGATGATAGAATTCGAGAACGTCTATGCTGATTTTTCTTACTGCCCCGAAAAACAAACCATTGAAAACATCAATATCCTTATAGAGCACCATCCGATTCTCAAAACGCGACTGATGTTTGGCACTGACTTCGTCATGGTCATGAAGGAGGCCAGTATGGGTGGCCTTGAAAACTATTTCAGGAACTGTGCCGGGATGGGGTCTGCCATACATGCAGACAATGCGATGAAATTCCTTATGCAGAACGCTTCATGAAGGCTGGCATACATCTGGTTTAATGCCATCGAAGCGTACCGTAAGAATGCTCAAGGGCCATGGAGAGGTAATGGCGTGGTTTCTTTTGCCGGTTGCGATTTCAGCAATGATATCAAGTTCCAGTTCGCTGTAAAATTTTCGCGCTGAAATAAACCCGTCAAGGGTGAACGAAGCAATCCCCTGCATGGTGGCCATCAGGGGAACACCACCTGCAAGCAACATACTGCGATACCCGTCAATGCCAACAAAAGCTGTTTTCGTCTGTTTTGCCGACTGTGCTATCATGATGGCAAGTTGGCCGGGAGTAAAATGATGAATGCTCTGTGAGAGCACCATAAGATCAAATGAGCCAGAAGAGAACTCCGGCATCTCAAATGCATTGATAAGCCGAAACGTGACGGGTAGCTTTTTTTCTTCAGCCTGACGGTTGCCCTCCTCAATAAATATTGGCACAATATCAGAAGCGACAATTGAGAGTGGCAGATTTTTTCGCCGAGCCTCCTCAGCCAATGCCAACGACAGCCCACCCGATCCGCTTGCCAGTTCAAGAATCCTGATCTCCTGTTGTTTTCCTTGATCCGTTTCTTCAATAATCGAAAGAAGCATCTCGACGTATCTGGGATAGAGACGCAACATCTGGTTCTGACGGTCAAGTGCCCGCACAAGCTCCAGCTTTTCTCTCTCGGAGAGCTTTCTGTCATCCATGTGTTCACTCTCAGAGGTACGCATAACCCTGTCGAGCAGTTCCGTCAGAAAAGAAACTCCACTTAGCTCCCTCGATACCCGGAATCGTTCATCAAGAAACAGCGATAAAAAATAATCGGTTTTAGCCTCAAGTTCTTCCATACTCTGCCAGGAGGAGGGAAAAAGACCCGCAGAACGCAGGTTGTCAAGAGCTTTCAGGCCGGCTTTTTTCAATTGAAGCATCGCGATATCACCAAAAACAGATTATCACCAGAGAAGAAGGAGTGATCAAGTTACCTTATTTATCAATCAACCTTCAGTTCACTCTCCTTTTTTTAGCAGATATCTTTCCTGTAATAACCTCCGTCCATAAACCTGCAGCAGACAATGGCGTCACCTGTCAGAAAGCGCGCACGGCACGAACATGACTGCCGTTCGTCTTCCGGCCAACAAGCTGCTCCCCATTGGTAAAGTCCTGACCCCATCCGCTATTGGCATCGCTTTCAGAGGAACTCCAGTAATAGGTACCTGCAGTACCACCAACAACCGTTCTATTGAGATAAAGCTGGTTCAACTGCTCCTTGTTCGGTAAAAACCAGTCACAATAACCATCCACAAAAGCATTGGCTGCAATTTTTGCGTCATACCAGGAAAAAAAACCTGCCTCCTTACCGGAAGATTGTGACGTAACATCTGATTTTGCCGCAATAAGACCATGCTGACCGGTAGCGTCGATATAAAGAACAACTCCACCACCGTAACTGTCACCAATCTTCAGAGTGGCCGAAGAAGCTACCGCCGTAAGGGTAACCAGACTGAAGCTGACAAGCAGGAACATCATCCATGGATAGATCAGGCTGTTTTTTGCAATACGAATCATGATGGTTTTATTAAATCACTGATGAAGAACTTTTTCAGAAAAAGAAAATGGCTGATGGGAAATAAAACGCAGCAGCAGGAAAAGATAGTGCTGTTTTATGGCAATAGCAACTATCCAGAGGCTCAACCAATCAGAAAACCTTGGGGAGATCAGGCAAAATTCATCAAAAAAAAGGACAGCGAAGATGGAGTGGCATCCCTTCGCTGTCCAAAGTAAACAACCAGCCCAGCCTTAACCTATCAATCATCACGCATCACACACGAAAGACTCAGCCAGTTGTCGTCCATTAGCTTCGACGAGCTTTCCGGTAAAACCTTGCACAAAAAAAATCTTTTTTTTTATGCAACACACTATTCATAGCGAAGAGCTTCAAGCGGTTTAAGTTCTGCAGCTTTTCTGGCAGGCCAAAGACCAAAAAACATACCGATAACTGCAGAAAAAGTCGTTGCAAGCAGCACCGATATCAGGGATGTTTTTACCGCCCAGCCAGCAAAGAGGGAGAGAAGAAGTGATATACCAACACCGGCAAGAACCCCTATAAAGCCTCCGCTGATGGTCAAACCAACCGATTCGACCAGAAACTGCATCATGATATCTTTTTTTCTCGCCCCAATAGCTTTACGCAGACCAATCTCTCTGGTTCGTTCGGTTACGGAAACAAGCATAATATTCATAATCCCGATACCTCCCACAAGAAGCGAAATCGCCGCAATAGAACCGAGCAGGAGACTCATGGTCTGCGTTGTGCTGGTAAGCATCTTCTGTATTTCTGTCATATCCCTGATATTGAATGAATCATCGTCCGCTTTCAGCCGATGCCTTTTTCGAATCTGCTGACTGACAGCCGTTTTGGCCTGTTCAATCAGGGTGGGTGAAGCAACCTCAACAAAGATGCCGCTGAAATAATCCTTTCCAAGCACACGATACATGGCAGTTGTTACCGGTATGATCACCACATCATCTTCATCCTGTGGTCCTGAAAACCCTTTTGGCGGAGCAATACCGATAACCTTGAAATTAATACGGTTGATCTTGATCGTTTTGCCCAACGGATTACTGTTACCAAAAAGCTCCTTTACCACCGTCACGCCAATAATAGCAGATTTTTCACGTTTTTGCATCTCTTCAGGAGTAAACCACCTGCCGAGAACAGGTATCGCGGCACGCATGGTACCATAATCGAAGCCAACCCCGGTAAGGGTTGAACTCCAGTTTTTGTTGCCGTAAACTATCCGGGCGCTGCCATTGACAACTCCTGCAGCATTTTTAACCAGTGTGTGGAGTGAAGAGATGTCAGTTACATCGACAGCGGTAAACCGCGCAACGGCACCAGCCCCCTGTGCAGCACCACGGATCTTGGCCGATCCTCCTCTGATCGAAAGCATGTTCGAACCCATGGATTTCAACTGCTCCTGCATGGCAGCTTTTGCGCCTTCACCGAGCGCCATCATAGCGATCACCGAGGCAACCCCAACCAGAATACCGAGCACGGAGAGAAAAGAGCGCATCTTATTGGCAAGAATGGACTGAAATGCCTGCGCCATAAACCCGCTGAACCGGCCATCCTGCCATAGGGAAACCTTGGAGTCATGCAGCTCAAACCCGGCCTCTCCGGAAGATGCTTCTGATGGCTTAAATCCTGCCTTACGTTCATCGCTGATAATGAGCCCATCCTTCATGGTAATAACTCGACCTGCATAGGCCGCAATATCATTTTCATGCGTAACCATGATGACGGTTTTACCCTGTTCATGAAGAGCTTTAAAAATCTTCATGATTTCGGCAGAGTTTTTTGAATCAAGGTTTCCGGTAGGCTCGTCAGCAAAAATGATCAGCGGATCGCGAATCAGCGCCCTGGCTATCGCAACGCGCTGCTGCTCTCCGCCTGAAAGCTGGTTCGGCGTATGATCAACTCTCTCTTCAAGTCCAACCTGCCTGAGCCTCTCTATCGCTTCCTGATGAAAATCTCCTTTAAGTCCGCTGTAAATGTGGGGTAGACGTACATTCTCCAGAATGCTCATCCGCTTAAGCAGGTGAAACTGCTGAAAGACAAACCCGGCAACATTATTGCGCACACCAGCCTGATCATCTTCAGAGAGCGTGTTGACATTTTTTCCGAAAATCAGAGAATCCCCCTTGTCGGGGTTATCGAGGAGTCCGAGAATTTGAAGAAGCGATGATTTGCCTGATCCCGAAGCGCCCATAATGGCAACAAACTCACCCCTTTCAATAGTTACTGAAACACCACGTAACGCCTGAACGGTACTTTCGCCGATCTGGTAGGTGCGGTAAACATCAACAAGTTCAAGCATTGGTTTCATCTTCCCATCCTGGTGCGCTGAGGCATAAAAGGATTTGAGCCTCCTTTTTTTCCGGGAAGCACAAAGGATGTATCGGGCAGCAGCACAACAGAACCGTCGGAGAGACCATCCAGAATCTCAATCTTGCTCTCATCCTGCATCCCTGTCTGAACAGCTTTGTAGCGCACCTCACCTTCCTTTCGACGGCTCCGCTGCAGCACAACCGTTTTACCATTCCTGCTCTGTACAGCTCCGAGCGGAAGGAGCAATGCATTGCTTTTTTCCTGCACAATAATCCTGACATTGGCACTCATTCCGGAACGAAACACATCAGGAATCCGGTCAGGAACAACGTCGACATTATAGATATTCACATTATTCTGCAGATGCGACTCGTAATAGATATGATGAACAACCCCATTTACCCGGATTTCAGGATAGGCATCAAGCCCGATGACCGCCCGTTGCCCAACTTTTACCCGTCCAATATCGGTCTCATCAACGTAAGCCTTGACAAGAAGCCGATCTGAAAGAACGAAAAGCGAATCATTGGTTGTAACCGTCTGGCCGGGGTCAACGCTGCGCACAATCACCTGCCCTGTCATCGGCGCAATCACCGCAGTCTCTTTATAGACTTTCTGCCAGTAGCTCTGCTCACTTTTTCCCTGCAATTTGGCAGCATCAAGCAGCGCAGCCCGCTCGGTTGAACTGAGCATGGCAAGTACCTCTCCCTTCTTTACGAGCTGCCCCTCTTCTACAAGTATTGCTTCGATTCTCCCGCCAACTGAGGACTGGATTTTAACTCGGGTTTGTGGCTCAACGGCACCGGTTGTTGATACTGATGAACTGATGGCTCCTCGTGAAGGACGAACTTCTTCGAAGTTTTTTTTCTCACTCCTGTTGCTTGTGAAATACCAGAACCCGGTGGCTCCGAGCATCATGAGGGCAACCACAATGCCCCATACCAGTTTGTTGCGGCTAACCATCCAGTCCTTCTCCTTTTGCCTGAATCCATTGAGCCTCGGCGATCAGCAGATCTGCTCCGGCGTTAAGAAACTCTTTTTTTGCATTCACCAGGTTGTTTTCAATAATCACCCACTCGTTAAACATCAGAAGGCCATTCGAATATTGTGCGTTGGCAATGGTTGAGCGTTCCATGGCGGCATCAAGAAACTTTTTCTTCACCACAACCATCTGGCGTGCATCAAGAAAACTTTTCCAGCTCTGTTCAAGGTAGTCATAGAGTTGCAGATAGCCACTTTTTTCTTCGGCGTTGTGTTGGCTCACCACCGCCATGGCTTTTGCTACCTTAGCCTGTCCACTACCGCCCTCATAGATAGGCACGGAAACCGTCACTCCTGCATTCCAGTCCACGGCATCAAAAGGCAATCGGTCAACGGAACCACTTCCTATCGATGAAGTCAGGTAAAGTTGCGGCAAAAAAGCACTTTTTGCGACAGCAAGATCATATCGAGCTGCTTTGCTTTTGGTATCGAGCTGCTGGAAGAAGGGGTTATTTTTGGCAAGAAGGGCAAGATCAGGTTTGGCGGCTGAAAAATCAGTTGCCTGGAATGCGCCATGAACCTTGAGCGGTTGATGGTTGTCACGACCAAGCGCTGAAGCCAGGGTTGTCTGTGCAAACACCAATCCCCGTCTGGCTTGGGAGACTTCGAATTGCGCCTGGGCAAGATCGGCTTCAGCCTGGCGAAGTGAACCGATGTGCTCACGACCACCCTGATAGCGAAGATTGATCAGACGGACATTGTTCTGACGCCTCGCGGCGATTTCACCGGCAAGGCCGACAAGTTCCTGGGCTTTCAGTAACTGCGTAAAGGCTGAACGGAGGGCAAAACGAAGATCGGCGGAGACCACACGATAGTTGTATTGGGCGCCTTTGATCACCTCTTTGGTCTGGGAAACCTGGTTTGAGCTTTTATGCCCGTCATAAAGAAGCTGCTGCGCCGACAAGAAATAAGAGTATGATGAAGAGAAACTTCCCCCCTTTGCCGTCGTGCCACTCCCCTGTGAGCTCACACCAAAAGCGACCTGTGGGAGAAGTGAACCCCCCGCAATTTGCTTATCTGCTTCAGCCTGCTGCAGAATCGCCAAAGCTGAATAGAGATCAGGATGTGCATCCCGCGCTTCGCTGACACATTGCTGCCAGGTCAGCACCTCCTCCCCCTGCAACGGCAAAGCCAAAAAGGGAAGAAAAAACAGCAGAAGCAGAACCCGATATATTTTTAATCTCATGGTTCAAATAAACTGTCTATACTTTTGATAATCAATCGCCCTGAACAACACCTACCTCCCCTTTGACGATCTTTGCGCTGAAATCTTGTGTTTGATTTGACAATAATATTACTAAAATTGAGAACCTCCTGGTTGTTGCCCATGCAAAAACAGCAAAATGCCTCTTCTCTAAAATGAAAAGCAAAGAAGCCCCGACAAACCGCACGGAGCTTCACAAAATGCAATAAGTTGACTATTTGCCTGCCTCGACACCAGACTGGCTCGTTCCTGCCTGACTCACGACATAGCTGCTGTTTTTTGACGCATCCGGACTGTTGCTTCCCTGTATACTGCCTTTGTACGATGTAGAACAACCTGCCATAGCCACCATGGCCATAATTACCAATGCATAGATTTTCATAATAGACTCCCCTTTTGTTATTGAAAAAATTATTTACTCACCTTCATGCCTTGTCACGGGCAGAAAATCACTCAATGTCTCTTTCCACCATTATCCTCTCTCTCACTGTTCCTGCCATCCTTGCCATGCCCCTCCTGAGTTCGCTTGTTTTCATCACCCATTTTGTGCTGTTCCTGAACCCGATGATTCTCGGGAGCCCGCTTCGGCTGTTTCTGGATTCGGCGATGCTCCTGAACCCCATTGTGCTGTTCCTGAACCCGGCGATTCTCCTGAGCCCTGTTGTGCTGCTCCTCGATTCTGCGATTCTCCTGAGCCCTGTTCTTCTGCTCCTGGATACGCCGGTTGCTCGACTCATTACGCTGATTGAGTATTCTCCTCTTGTTGTCGTCAATGCGCTGATACCGGTTACTGTTATGGTCGGATCTGCGATACTCGATATCGCGGTACCGTCTGATATCCTCCCAACGGTGCCTTCTGATTTGATATGGAAGCCTGTTGTTCAGAATGAGCACCCATGGCCCACGATAATTCGTAGCACGATACCAGCGGTTGTTGCTATAGATGTAGTAAAAGCTCCCGTAATAGACGATATCATAAGGGTTGCCTATAGAAACCGAAAACCCCTGTGATCGCAGATAGATAAAATTCGGCGCAGAATTAATCACAAATGAGGGATGGATCCCCGTACTAATCTGAACACTCAGCGCCGCCTTGGCATCGGCAGCAGGAGTTCCAAGAAGCATGCCTGCGATGCCCGCAGCCAACCAGATTTGTTTTTTCATTATCTTTTTCCTGTTAACATGTTGTTTGGTGATGACCAGAGCATCACGCCGCTGCATTCTGGAATAATTCCGATCTCACCCTGTTGTTTCCGGATTTTACCAAGTGACTCACAAGCCCCTGTAACCCAGAGTTCCGCCGAACAGCATTGCAATGACCTCAAACATACCGCCGCTCCCTTTTTTACGAAACCGGACACCACTGCTGCAGTTCACCTTCTCCCCTTTACCCATGCAAGTACTCTAAAAAACAAAGTACCCAATCAAAAAGTTCAGTATGAAATAGAGAAGAATACTCTCTGTGCAAGATCCGGATAAAGAATACCCGGTACATGAATCGTTTCAAAGCCCATAAAGAGCTGATTCCTCCTTCAGAAACGAGCCGTGATTTTTTATATCGCCAATGCGTTGCACAGCTCGGCATATGCAGTCGTTTCAATCTGTTTCAGTGTAAAAGCGAAGAGAAATATATCTTTAACTATCAATAATTAAAACAATTAGCTTTTTGCATACGGGAAGCAGAGTATCCCGATAAAAATTGTATCTTTTCCACCGTGCTACAGAATTATTTCAATGATGTCGATTACTTATATCAAGGCCTTTTTATCATGCTTGAAGCCCGTAACCTCTCTCTCAGCGTCGGAACCAAAGAGCTCCTGACCGATACGTCATTCCGCATTGGCGACAAAGACCATGTCAGTCTTGTCGGTCTTAACGGAACAGGAAAAACCACCCTTTTGCGCCTTATCAGCGGACCATCAATCGATTCAGCCCTCATCACCACCGGCCATTTCATGAAATCGGCTGATACCACCATCGGTTATCTTCCACAGGAGATCTCCTTCGATGCCGATCTGGAAAAAACCGCACTGCAATATGCCCTTCAGGCCAACGCAAGGCTCGCTGAACTGGCCAATAAAATAACCCGCATGGAGCACGAGCTTGCCCTGCCCGAACAGGATTACGAAAGCGAGTCATACCACCAGCTTATCGAGCGCTTTTCCGATGCCATGCACGAATTTGACCATCTCGGCGGCTACACCATGCAGTCCAATGCCGAAAAGGTGCTCGCCGGTCTCGGATTCAGCGAAATAGATTTTCACAAAAAAGTAAAGGCTTTTTCCGGCGGATGGCAGATGCGCCTGCACCTCACCAAACTGCTGCTGCAGAACCCGACCCTGCTGCTGCTTGATGAGCCGACCAACCACCTCGACATCGACTCACTCCGATGGCTTGAAAATTATCTCCTCAACTACGAGCACAGTTATATCATCGTCTCGCACGACCGTTTCTTCCTCGACAAACTGACCACCAAAACCCTTGAAATCGCCTTTGAGCGCATCAACGAATACAAGGGAAACTATTCCTACTACGAAAAGGAGAAGGCTGAGCGCTATGAGCTGATGATGGGCCAATACACCAATGACCTGAAAAAAATGGCGGAGCTGAAGGCCTTTGTTGACCGCTTCCGCTACAAGGCCACAAAAGCACGCCAGGCACAGAGCCGCCTCAAGCAGATGGAGAAGATGGAGAAAAACATGTTCACCCCTGAAGAGGATAACGCACGCATCTCCTTCCGATTTCCGAAAGCCAACCCTTCAGGACGCGAAGTCATGCGGCTCCAGGGAGTCAAAAAAGCATACCTGCTGCCTGATGGCACAAAAAAACAGGTACTCAACAGCATCGATCTGGAAGTGATGCGCGGCGACCGGATTGCCATTGTCGGCTCAAACGGAGCAGGAAAAACCACCTTCTGCAAAATCCTTGCGGGAGAGATCGACTTCGAAGGCAAACTGACCATGGGGCACAACGTTACCCTCAACTACTTTGCCCAGCACCAGACCGAAAACCTCTCGCAGGATAAAAGCGTCTATATGGAGATGATGGACTCCGCCCCCTCATCCGAAGCACAGAAAAGAGTGCGCGACATTCTCGGCTGTTTTCTTTTCAGCGGAGACGCGGTCAATAAAAAAATCCGGGTACTCTCGGGAGGAGAAAAATCGAGGGTGGCTCTGGCAAAAATCCTGCTTCAGGCCTCCAACCTGCTGATCATGGATGAACCAACCAACCATCTCGACATGCGATCAAAAGAGATGCTGATCGACTCGCTTGAATACTATGATGGCACCCTCCTCATTGTCAGCCACGACCGCTACTTCCTCGACAGCTTGGTCAACAAGGTCGTTGAAATAAAAAACGGTTCGCTGCAGCTCCACCTCGGCACCTATGCCGAATACCTTGAAACCGCTGAAAAAGTGATCGAAGCCGAGCGCAAACAGGAGGCCGCACAGAAGCAAAAAAGCCAGGCCGCGCCAGCAAAAGCAACCGAAAAGGAGAACGAGCAGGCGAAAAAGAGCGCAGCCGCCAAAAAAGACAAAAAAAGAATGGACGAGGTCGAACAGAAAATCAATCGTCTGGAGCAAAAGAAAGAGTCGATTGAAACCCTCATGGCAAACGAAGACTTCTATAAAAAAAGTCAGGAAGAGACCAACAAAACTCTTGAAGGCTACCATGCACTCTGCAAAGAGCTGAACACCCTTTTTGCCGAATGGGAGGCCGGGTCGTAAGAAGCATTCACTTCATGCCACCGGAAAATATCTTCAGCCCTATAACACCGCTGAGAATCAGCAGCAGACAGAGAATGCGGGCGATATCCCGGGGTTCGTCAAGAAAAAGCATACCAACAATTGCAACTCCGGTGGCGCCAATTCCGGTCCAGACAGCATAGGCCGTACCGACCGGAATCGTTTTCATGGCAAGAGAGAGCAACCAGAAACTTGCTATCATGGCCGAAGCCGTCAGAAGTGAGGGTATAGGGCGGGAAAAACCTTCGGTATATTTTATACCCACAGCCCAGCCGCACTCAAGACAACCGGCAATAATCAGGAATATCCAGGAGATCGACATCGGAGTTAAATTTTAATCCAGCGTTGAAGCTTATCGGATTTCCTGGCTGCCTGCAGCACTTTCTGAATCATAAGGCCATCAGGAAAACCCGCAGCATCATGCGGCCCCTTCTCCTTGTTTTTAAGCGCCTTGACTATCCGGTGGGCAAGAAAGGCAAAACCAACAGCGAAAATACCATGAACAGCGAGTGATGATTGCCGGATTTTTTCCTGCAAAACAAGCTCATCCCACGACAACATCGGTTCAATCAGCTTCCATCGGGGAGCATCAATAAGGCTGCGCCCCACTTTTGCTTCATCATTGGCAACTTCCCACAACCGTCCAGCTCCATCAAGTCTGATCGTTTTAAGACTACCGACCACTTCAAACGAAAACCAGGTATAAGCTCCTACAGTGGTAACGTGCATCAAAGAGGAGCTTCCGAGGGCAACCGATGAGGGTCCAAACTTCATCATCATGGCAAAATGGTCATCCGATGTGACCGCACATGGCTTCCCCGCCTTGTCGGGCCGAAAAGGAATACTCGTTGCAAGAGTGCACGAAACCTTCGAAATTTCGCCAATGAGGAATCGGTTCATGTCAATGAGATGAGAGCCGATAGCGCCAAGGGCTCCCCCGCCCTTTTCAGCATCACACCACCAAGACCAGGGCATATCAGGCCGATTACGGGAAGCAAGATTCACGACCGCACGCACCTCGTACACTTTGCCAATTTCGCCACCATCAATCATCTGTTTCATGCAGCGAACTGCAGGATGAAAGCGGAGCTGATGATCAATGAGCGCAAAACCGGGAGCTTTGGAGGCAACATCCACCATATCGGCAGCATCAGCAAAATTGAGCGCAAAGGGTTTTTCACAGAGCACACTTTTGCCACTCTGGAGTACTCCGGTCACCATCTCCCTGTGCAGATAAGTCGGCGTCGTAACGCAGACCAGATCAAGATTGCAGTGCAACATCTCCTGCCAATCGGCGAAACCCTTACTGATATCGAACATCTTCATGAACTTCTGGCGATGCTCTGCAGTCGGACTTGCCACAGCCGAGAGTTCCACATTCTCCATCAGTGAAAACGCAGGAGCTTGCGCTACCCGAGCCCAACCACTTCCAATAAAACCTATTTTTATAATATCTTGCGCCATTACATCCGACTCTCTTTATATCATTATAAGCTTTTATAAAAAAAAGGGCTTTGAGTAAAAAAAAATCACTTCACGAATCAAAAAAAATTCCACCCGTGACAGAAGCGAGACTTTCGAACACTACCAACATCGACGCAGCTTGCCCGCTCCGGAGCCGCTCTTAAAAATTAAGGTAAGGAAAGTATTGCACTTCTCTGGTATAAGGCGAATATTTTATCTCCTCTTAAAAAATGCCCTTCTGCATATTGACGGTTGATTCAACTTATACCGGAGAAAGCTGCAAGGCCAGGCAGATTGGGCTAAAATATGAGCACACCCCTAAACATGTACCATAAAAATTCACTTGTAAACGATACGTTTCTTTCCCCATTTTCGATAAATTGGAAGTACTTGAAAAAGGCTCATTCGGAACAAAAAAATCAAACATGAAAATGAAGTCAGCTCAACGGAACAATCCAGAGTTCCTTTTGGAACATTCGGCGAAATTTTTCAAGAAAGGCATGAGCCATCGAAATTTCGTCACGCTTTTCCGCCGCCATTTTTTGCCAGGGAAGCTTCGATACGCCTTGATGACCGCACTCGCCCTGAGCGCCGCACCTTTGGCTTGCGCTGATGCCCGGCCATTTTCCTCGATTGTTGCTTTCGGCGATAGCTATGCCGATAAAGGCAACATTCAGAATATCATGGCGACGATCCCTGCCTACGCAAGTGAACTCGCTTATATCAACACGATCTATCCGACAGGAAGGTTCAGCGGTGGAACCAATTATATCGACACATTGGTAAGCCTTTATGGCATTGCTCAGGACAATTATGCCCTCGGTGGTGCGCAGACCGGAACAACTAATGAATTTCCTGGTCTGCCGGGCTTCACCAGTGAGTGGCAAGGTTTTCTGGCTTCCGGTGATGTCATTGAGCCGAATGCGTTGGTGACTCTCAACATCGGTGGCAATGACGCACGCGTTTATTATAAAAACGACGGCTCAATGGCAGGCGTCCCATCTGCCGCTACTGCTTCGGCAGACAACGCGATAACCGGAATCAACGCACTTGTCGGAGCGGGCGCAAAAACGCTTGTTTTCACCGCTGGCGATGTCTCTGGCCTCCCCGAGGCAGCAACCCACCCCGGTTCGGCGGTCGCCGTTGGGTCGGCCTACAGCCAGACCTATAATAACCTGATGCAGCAACATCTGTCGATAGTGGCAGCCTCAGGCGTTCGGGTCGAATATGTCGACCTTGCCATGATCGAATCGAACGTTGTGGCCAATCCGTCGCTTTACGGACTGCAATACGCAACGGCTGCTCCGACATCCAACATGGGTGATCCAGCCCTGATAAACCAATATTTTTTCTACCTCGATAAGGTGCATCTGACTTCGGCCGGCTTTACCATTGTGGCAGAATACATTGCCAATCGCCTCAACGCCCCTGAGACATTCCCCGCAACCTGCGAGCTTGGGTTGAGTGCAGCGGACGCCTTTGTCGACACCATGTTCGGCCAACTTGATCTGTTCAACGTTACGACCGCGAAAAACTCCGCCACCCCAGGAATCGGGTCAAACTCATGGTCCCTCTTCGTGCAGGGCAATGGCGTTGTATCCAATCGTTCCTCCAGCGACAATTCGCAAGGGTATCATTCGGATGACCTCGGCACAACGCTCGGCATAGAGTATCGCCCGACCTCCGAGACCATGGTTGCCACGGCCTATCGTTTTGCAAATCCCTCTCTGAACCTGAGCCAGAATGACGGAACCACCAGCGCAGAGGTCAACCAGCTTGGACTCTATGGTACCTATACACAGAAAAACCTCTTCCTTCAGAGCCTGCTCGCTTACGGTTGGCTGAATTATTCCAACAGCCGTTCCGGCGTTGTCAGTACCATCACCGCCAAGCCGGACGGTGAAACGTTCGCTGCGGCATTGAAAGGTGGCTATCTTTTTGACGTCGCCCCGTCATTGCGGCTCGGCCCAATTGCAGGACTCACCTATGTTCAGGCACATATTGACGGTTATAGCGAAAATGGCGATCCAGCTCTCACGCTCAATCTGTACGAACAAACTGCCAAAACCGTACTCGGTAGTGTAGGTGCACAGGCTCGCTGTGCTTTCGACCTGGGAAGCACGAAGCTCGACTCCTATCTGAACGTCACCGTTGAAAACAATTTCGAAGGCTCAGACCGTATCATCCAATACAGCGCCACCTCTGCGCCGCTGATCGTCAATTCATGGACAACGACAGGCGCATCGAACCACGCTTTCGTCCGCCTCTCTGCTGGCGCCGATGCCGATCTGACAAGCGCCATCTCCGTCATGCTGAACCTGTCGCAGACAATCGGGCAACCGGGAGGAAATGACTTTTTCTACACGGCTGGCCTGAAATACTCATTCTGACCTGATCTTTTTCGCAACCTGGCTGCCAGGTTGCGAGATTGTAAAAATATTTTTTGCAAGCTTTACAACTTCTCCCACTCAAACCGGCTGATATTTCTTGCCTTCGGGTCAAAGACGATGCCAATCAAATACCGTTCACCACTATATTTATCGTAATACTTCATCCTCTTGATCTGCTCAAGCGGCTCCCCGTCGGTCACCTTGAATTCAAAGAGAAAGGTTCTCCCCCCGGCCTTCAAGGTCAGATCAATTCTGCCTTTGTTACTGACGTCCTCGGCGATAATCTCCACCCCGATACTGGCAAAACAGGCATAGAGCACACTGGCATAAAAGCCCTCATAACGCTCAATGTCATTGTTGGTGAAATTATTGTAGGCAATACTGGCAAAAAGGCGCTTGATAACTGGCTCCAAACGTTCAACCTCTCCGGCCTCAATAAGATCAAGCAGCTCACTACGGATCAGCTCTTTTTGTGAACCGCTGGTCATCGATTGCAAAATATACTCGTTGAAACTGATCTGCACCTCCTTGTTGGGAAACCCCAACTCGTATCGAACTCCCATGCCCGATGGTATCAGCCGCTTGATGGTCAAGTAGCCAGTCTGAAACAGAATGGTCTCAAGATCAAGATTTTCAATATCAAAGCTGTTGACCAGCCGCTTGTTAACGTTGATGTTTAAAAAACCAGGGAGAAAATAGCTGTTCTTTTTAATCAGCTCAACCAAAAAACGCGGCGTACCGGTTTCAAACCAGTAATTGTCGAACACATAATGGTTTTTGATGAAGAGCAGGATATCGAAAGGATTATAGACCCTGTCACCCAAAAAGTTATAACCATTGTACCACCGTTTGACCTGCTCCATATCCACCCCCTCAAGATATGGCGCAAAAGAGCTCTCCAGATCAAGCTGGGTGTACCCGCAAACATTGCCATAATCAGGGTTCAGGCTGATATCTTCAAGATTGTTCAGCCCACTGAAGAGCGACACTTTGGAGAATTTGCTCACCCCCGTGAGAAATGCGAAGCGCAGATACTCGTCGCTCTCCTTGATTTTTGTGTAAAAATCACGCATCCCATCCCGAATGACCAGAGCTTCTGGAATGTTCTCAATATTGTCCAGAATCGGTTTATCATACTCATCAATCAGGATGACCACCTTTTGATGATACTTTTGAGAGGCCTTTTTGATAAGCTCTGCAAAACACTGGTTGGGATCCTCTTTTTCCGCGCAAGTAATATCAAGCCTCTCCTGATTATCATTCAGGATATAGAAGAGGTTTTTGCGAAGGGTTTCCCGGCTGTATACTCCACCACTGAAGCTGATTTTGATGACTGGATATGTCACCTCCCAGTTCCATTGCTCCTCAATCAGCAGCCCCCGAAAAAGCTCCCGTTTCCCCTCAAAAATATTTTTCAGCGTATCAAGAAAGAGGCTTTTGCCGAAACGCCGGGGCCGCGACAGAAAGACATATTTAAAGCTCTCAATCAGGTTACGGGCAATCTCTGTCTTATCGATATAGAGATAATCCTCATGAATAATTTCACTGAAGGTCTGTATCCCTACTGGCAGCTTTTTCATCATCAACATATATATTATAACATTAGCCCATATCAGGTATCCTCCCCAATGCAACTCCACACTTTTTTTACAACGAGAAGAAAGATAAAGCTTTTTGACCGAAAAACGGGCTGTTACACCGGGGGTAGCGAACAGCGCTCTCTCTCGGTTCAGCCACAGAGCCTCTCGCCAGTTATCGAAACCGACCTGCATACTCATCCCGGCGTCACTTTCTGATACGGTCTTGCCTTCAGCAGCTTTTGCGTCCCATTTTTTCTTGCCTTCATCGTCCAGCCAATAGTTCCACCTAACTTGTACATCCATACTGGTATCACTGGCTTGGCCAGCAACTCACGACTCTTGTCAGAAACCGGTTGACCATCGGCCAGCTCCCCTGCTGCTCTCTCCAGTGCCTGCCGGAGTGATCTGCCCTGTCCACCAAGTTGCTGAAGTGGCTGAGCGTGAACCATCCCCTCGCCTGCTCCAAGTGGCAGCCCCCCCATCCACTCAAATCCGGCAGATCGGGCAAACTCAGCACAAACTGCAATGGCATTGGCATTCTGGGAGGCCTCGGGAAAACCACAATTGACAATCGCAGTAAAACGTGTTGTCTTCAATTTTTTCCTGCAATGCGTCACAACATGTTCGAAAACCGAAATAACCGGCGCCGGAAGAGTATCCACATAGAGCGGAAAGGCAAGAACAATCAGATCCACACGATCAATGGCATCCCGAAGCGCATCCATGCGAGCGGCGGTATTGATAGCCTTGTAAAGATAGATCGTTTCGGTTTCAACACCCTGCTGCTGCAACTGCTCAAAAAGATAGGAGCCCAGTGATGAAGAGCTGCTCTTCTCCAGGCGCGGACTACCAACCAGCAGAAGCGCCCGCTGAACCGGAGTTGCGGGAGCTAATGAACAGGTGATCGTCGGCAGCGTTGCATCTCTATCCGACTCCCGACGAACCACCTTTTCAAACAAACGATCAAGCTGCTCTTTGGTCACACGCTCCGATTGAGTCCCGTAGAGGATACCGCACACATGCGACTTTGCGTAGAAGTTGATGGAGTTTCGCCAGGCCAGATTCCGGAAAACAGATTCGGCCTCTGCATCCGGTTCCTCCAGCCAGCCAATGATAAGAATATCCGGATAGTTGTCATACCGTTTCTGGTGATGAATCTCCCCGTCAATAGTGGTAAAAAATGGCAAGGTGTTCTGTATCTGATGATCCACTATTTTCTTGAGCGTCGAGGAGTAACCACCAAACGTAATCGGTGAAAGAAAAATAACAAGGTCACTTTCAAGGTACTTTCTCGATATCTCCTGATGCTCATCAGCCACATGGCACTTGCCGGGGCTTTTCAGCCAGCAGAAAAAATCACCCATGCAGTTGCCGATTTTTTTGTCGCGCAGCACAACCACTTCTGCAGCCCAGCCTCGGGCAACAGCGGCTGATTGCAAAGTTGCAGCCGAATAAGTGCCAACCCTGTCGCCTGCCAGCGACCCGTCAAGAATCAAGGTTTTCATCGTTACTCCTCTATAAATTGTTTGGCAATAGATTGTAATTCAAAGTGATAAAGCCCCTCTCCGTCAACCCCGAATGGTGGAAGGCGACCGCCAATTTCAAGCGACACCAGCCCATGGACACGACTCCAGACAATCAGGGCAACACCATGCGAGAGAAAATGATACCTGCTGGTACAGGTTTTCATGGCCGAAAGCTGCGCCTCATACCCAGGCGGTATTGCCGGAAAGTCTTCGCTCTTCAGCTTGCCAGCAACACGAAAATCCTCAATCACACTGACCAGTGCACTGATGGAGCGTATTGCTGATGGTATAATCTCCTGCTGTTGCTGTTCGTAACCGGGAATAGGAGTGCCAAAAATAAGCTGGTAGCGCTGGGGATAACGCAGAGCCCAATCACGATAAGCGAGACCAATCGCCCGGAAACGTTCAAGGAGCTGCTCTGGCGGAAAGCTGTCGCGTGCCTTGAGCTGCACATCACCAAATGAGGTAAAAGCATCAATGGTGAGCGCAGTCACCAATGCATCACGATCCGGGAAGTAGTTGTAAATAGCCGGTGCCGTAATGCTCAAAGCACGGGCAATAGCACGCAACGAAAGGGCTGGCGCACCAAACTCCGCAATCAGCCGCCACGCGCTCTCTTTTATTGCCTCCTGAAGATGTGGAATCTGCTCTTTTTTAACTGGTCTTGCCATGGTGATAATCTGATTAATTTTACAGTGTAAATATACAATGTAAAATTAATTCATGCAAGAGGGGTGATCCTTGTTTTTCAGGATTTTTGAATTGGCAGGATTTTTTGGCTCCGGAGCTTGATTTGCTTGATGAGCGAGGGGCTTGATTACTGACTCACCACCTCTTTTGCCTTCTCGCTTTATGATGATGAGCTGCAAAGCCAGGCAAAAGCATCGTGCGCCGCTACTCCGGGCGCGATCGGTTGCAAGTTCAGAACGACTGGTGAGAGCGAAGACGACACTCCGTGTTCACGGAAATATTGTCAGAAAACTGTATTATTTCTTATGTTATGCGTAGCGTTGGTTTTATTATTAGCGCTTGGCAGCTTGACACACTGGATTTCCAAATATGAGTTTGTTAACAAAAGCAAAATAAAGTGAGAGTATATCTTGATAATTGCTGTTTCAACAGACCCTTTGATGACCAGTCATTGTTAAGCGTACGACTGGAAACAGAAGCAAAGTTAGGTATTCAGGAGCAAATAAAATCAGGACGTTTTTCGTTGGGGTGGTCTTACATTCTTGATTTTGAAAATAATGCTAATCCTTTCCCTGAAAAAAGGATTGAAATTCAACGATGGAAAGATGTGGCTGATTTATTTGTTAATGAAACAGAGGAGATTCTGCAGAAAATGAATGAGCTGACAGCTATCGGATTAAAATCTCTTGATGCTTTACATGTTGCATGTGCTTGTTCATTACAATGCCAATATTTTTTAACGGTAGATAAAGGGCTTTTAAAGAAAACAAAAGAATACCCGGAGATAAAGATAATAAATCCTGTAAATTTTATTATTGAATGGGATACTAAACAATGAGAACTGATTCTGAAATAAAGCTGGCGGGTTTTGAGGTATTAAATCATAACCTTGGGATGGTTGAAAGTGAAAAATTTATCGCTCTTATTCAGAGAGAAAAATTCGATTATACAAAATGGAGAAAAAATCTTTTTGAGGGATTGAGTGGAGATGAGATAAGTGAAAAAGCTATGGAATTTCAAAAAACATTAAAAAAATAAGTGAAAAAGCCCAACCAGCCGGTTAAGCGGACTCCCCCTGACAGGCAACTACTGTTTCATTGTTTATCCATAGATGTTGTTGCTACGCTGATTCCGCCTCTTGCCTCTCTCCTGCCCCACAGCAAGATCATGAACTTTCCGCTTTCACATAGCGCTGAAAAAAGCATGACTGAACATGCTGAGGGCGCATTGTCTGGATTCTATTTTGGCGTCGGTACATTAACCGTTAGGGCCATCAAGTATCAATTCTCTGGTTGACGAGGGGTAAGGGAGCCAACCCAAGCTCATGAAGAAACTCGTTGTGTTTGTTGGTAGCGTTTACAATTCGCTCCATTATATTTATTTGATGAGGTTAGTTGAATTTTTTCCAGAAGTCTTGAAGGCTTATTACGCCAGAAAGAACCTGAAAGGAGGAAGTGTTCTTAAGCTTGGACGGCTTTGGTAATGATTACCGAATGACTTTTGGCCGAGAGCTTATTTCCACAATAACTTTAATCCATGTGGAACAAATTTTGCAAATTCGGATTCTTTGCTGATCACTGTGTATTTTCTGGATATAGATAGACCAAATGAATGTATGGGTATCCAGTAAATAGTTCATTTCAGTCCAAGAAACTCTTCCTCAGTCATTTTGAAATTATCAGCAAATGTGATTTTAACTTTTCCGTCAAGAATCCCGATTTTCCGCTCTTTTTTCTTTTCAGAATCGAGATAAGGAACGATCATGGCAATTGGTCTCTTTTTCTTGCCGTAAAGGATACCAAAAGACTCTCCCTGCTTCACTTTCTCAAGGATCTCAGAGAGTTGGGCTTTTACTTCACCCACAGGTAGTGTTTTCATATCTGTAGCATAGATTTACAAAAAATAATTGTCAACGTTTCAGGAAAGGTCAGATTTCAGGGAGAACGTCTGTGTTTCGCATCCTCGACCGAAAAGGTCAATCTAATAACAATCAGATTGATCTGCCCTAATCTGCAGATTGTTGAATTACAACCCACACCAAACGAGCAGAAGCTCATGACCAGGAATACTGCTAATCTTATATTTAGTATACAGTTAACACATTTTTTCAATTGTATTTCCGCATATTGTACAGGCTGGCATAATATATGCTGATTACCGCATCGCTTACAGGGTACGCCGAAGAAGAATATACACAGGAATTTTAAGTATCGCTTGATTTGTTGCGTAGTTTTCACACTGCTGCTTAACAGGAAACGGTATGGTACGTAACCACAGAACAAGACTTTTACCGGTCAACAATAGAGTTTTGGGCCGGAACAGTATCTGACAAACTCATCTCAGTTTTGCCGTGAAAACTGAATTTTAATAAATAACCTATCAAGCATCTTACTACCTTGCCCACCAGCTCACCACCTCGATTCAATTTCATCCATTGAGGCCCGGCGGGAGTAGCGCTCTTCATCTTTGCGGAATTGGTAGGTCTCAACAATTTTGTCGATATCATCCTGCCTCAGGCGGTTCCGGCGTTTGCCTTTTTCGAAGTGTTCGCTGGCGTTGATGAAGAGCACATCGTCGGGCTTCTTACATTTTTTGAGTACCAGAATGCATACCGGTATTTTTTCTTGCCACTGGATGGCTCCTGACTATCGAGCGTGACAATGGCGGAGAGAATGCTGGAGATCTGCTGCGGCGTGTAGAACTCGCCCGCTTTCTTGCCGGTTTGCGGTACGCAATCAAGATCCCCTATTATTTTTTATTTTATTTCTTGTATATTAATCTCAGCCTGTGTTGCATGAAGGTCGGCTCCAAGCCGTTGAAGGGTATCCTTCTTAGTGCAATGATGGGCTTTTTTTATTTGTTGTTTTTCAGGCAGTTATCGCTCGATAACTTTTTTTGCCGGTTGTAATAATTACCTCGACTTTTCCACTTTTCGAAGTCGTAGAGATCCTGCACCATAGCAACCTGGTCGCTGATATAATCGTAATATCTGGTTTCACCGCGTTCAAAAACACGCTGAATCGCCCAGCAAAAATAATCCGCAATATTCAGTAATGGTTCTGCTGTGGGCTGTTGGACGTTGAAGACAACGCTGCAATCGTTTGCTTTATCAGGTGCTTTCGATTGTGCCCTGGTGACAGCTTTGCTCAGTCCTTTTTGAAGGTTCGTATGCGTTGTACACTTGCTTCGATGCGATATGTTTAAAACCAGTTTACTGTATGCATTGAGTTTGTTTTTCAGTAAATGAGAAAGCAGGTCAGCATAAAATTCGGCCTCTTTGCCGTTGTGTTTGCTTTCGTAAAGAGTTGGTATTTTTCTGCCAACGACGACTTCAAAACTGCAGTCAATAGTTTTGATCAAGTCAAAAGCCATTTTTTTTACTTCAGGGAGATCATTTTTTGCATGAAGAAAATAGCCGCAAGAGGCTTTCATTTTTTCAATGCTTGGAACACCGTGAAAGTAGGAGTCTTCGGCAATAGCTTGCTGCAGTTCAATAACTTTTTTTCTTACCGTATCAAGTGGCTCATTGATTTTCAGCATTCCAAGAATAAAACAGTGCGATGAACCTTCATTGCCAATAACTGAAATCTTCCCTTTGCCGTAAAAAGTGGTATCGCCAGCTTCATCCAGAAAGCGGTGATGGATACATGGGTCCTTATCTGTACTCGTTACCTCAGACATAACTTTTCTGTTATTACCATTACCATAGCTTCCCGGTATTTACCAACAACTATTACTTGATTCTGCATCATTTATCGATTTCACGGTCTTCGCTGAGGCAAATGTTCATGGTTTGGGTTGGCGTTCTTGATATCAGCCTTTCTCTAATCTTGTTAATGCCTTCTGAGCTTCTGGCAGCTTTTGCTCTGCTGCTTTGCGATACCACTGCATCGCTTCGATGTAATTCTTGGCCACACCTTGGCCAAAAAAATACATTTTACCGAGCATTGCACTGCGCCATTGGGTTATTTGCTCCTGTGAAGGCGTTTCGGTTAACCCCTTGCATGGTTACAGTAAAAGGATTGCTGCAAGTAAACCGATGATGTAGCGCTTTATTTGAGATGGTTTAGGTTATCAATTATGTTCAAAACCACATTTTGATGTTCTTTGCCCAATGTTCGCTATCAGGAGTTAACAGACATAGGTATTCAAGATCCCTCTTCCTCAGTTTCTGGAACGCATCACAGCCTCTTCGCAAACCAGTCATTTACCACACATCGCAACGAGCTTGAAGTAGCGCGTTTAAAGTGGAAAGATAACGTAAAATATTGGAATGCGAAGGGCGGGGTTTTGTGTGGCTGGTTAGCGGTGTGCAGCAGAAGCAGGCTTTGCGGTGTGGGCTGCAAGCTGCAAAAGCGCGAAGTGGCGGCCAGTGGGTTAATGATCATTGTTGTTATAACCATGTGAGAGCCATCAATCAGTAGCTGCTCCCTGCTTGCCAACCGGTAAAAGATTCAACCCAAGCTCTTGAAGAAATTGGTTGTGTTTGTTGGTAGCGTGGACAATTCGCTCTTCGAGGTTAACCAAATCAGCGTGTACTGCCGTGAGGTCGATCTCTTCTTCTGCTGTGGCGGTGCTGATGTAGCGAGAGATGTTCAGGTTATAGCCGTTGGATTCAATTTCATCCATTGAGACCCGGCGGGAGTAGCGCTCTTCTTCTGTGCGGAATTGGTAGGTCTCAACAATTTTATCGATATCATCCTGCCGGAGGCGGTTCTGGCGCTTGCCTTTTTCGAAGTGTTCGCTGGCGTTGATGAAGAGCACGTCGTCGGGCTTTTTGCATTTTTTGAGCACGAGAATGCAGACCGGGATACCGGTGGAGAAAAAGAGGTTGGCAGGCAGACCGATGACGGTGTCGATGTGGCCGTCTTTGAGCAGTTTGGTGCGGATGCGCTCTTCTACGCCGCCTCGGAAGAGGACGCCGTGAGGGAGGATGATGGCCATGGTGCCCTCTTTGGCGAGGTATTGGAAGCCGTGGAGGAGAAAGGCGAAGTCGGCGGCGGATTTGGGGGCGAGGCCGTAGTTCTTGAAGCGGACGTCGTCGCCCAAGGCGTCGGTGAGTTCCCAGCGGTAGCTGAAGGGTGGATTGGCCACCACCGCATCAAAGTGCTTCTTTTTGGCGGGGTTGGCTTCGCGCAGCATCTCCCAGTCGTTGAGGAGGGTGTCGCCGTGGAAAATTTCGAATTCGGAATCTTTCACACCGTGCAGCAGCATGTTCATGCGTGCCAGGTTGTAGGTGGTGATGTTGGACTCTTGCCCGTAGATTTTTCCAATGCCATACTGCCCCATTTTCTTGCGCACATTGAGCAGCAGTGAGCCGGAACCGCAGGCAAAATCGAGCACACTGATCAGATACTTTTTCTTGCCACTGGATGGTTCCTGACTGTCGAGGGTGACAATGGCGGAGAGAATGCTGGAGATCTGCTGCGGGGTGTAGAACTCGCCCGCTTTTTTGCCGGAACCGGCGGCAAACTGACCGATCAGGTATTCGTAGGCATCGCCAAGGGTATCGCTGTCTGTTGAAAACCCGGCCAGCCCCTCTGCGATTTTGGTGATGATGGTGCAGAGTTTGGCGTTGCGATCGGTATAGTGCTTGCCCAGTTTTTCCGAGCTGAGGTTGATTTCCGAAAAGAGGCCCTGAAAGGTGCTGGCAAAGGATTCGTTCTCAATGTAATCAAAGGCTTTTTGCAGGGTATGCAGTAACTCCCCGTCCTGCGTGCGGGCCATTTCGGCAATGCTGCCCCAGAGGTATTGCGGCTGGATGACATAGTGCACCTTGAGGCGCATCTGTTTTTCAAATTCAGCACTATCACCGGGATTGTTGTTATACCAGAGTTGCAGCGGCGTGGTGCCGGGCTGCTCCCGGCTATCCGGGAAGTCCGTGCCCAGCTCTTTTTTGGCAGCGGCTTCGTAGTTGTCGGAGAGGTAGCGCAGGAAGAGGAAGGAGAGCATGTAGTCGCGGAAATCGTCGGCGTTCATGGCTCCGCGCAGTTGGTCGGCAATGCCCCAGAGGGTAGTGCCCATTTGTTTCTGGTTTTGTTCGGTCATGACTGATTTTTAGTGTGCTCCATTGCTTTTCTGCTGATCGGTCCAAGGGGAAAAGCGCAAACCCTGACTATAGCCCTTCCACAAGAGTAATCGGCAGACCGGTACAACGTGAAATCGTTTCGATATTAAGACCTGACTCTTTAAGCCTTTTTGCAACTTCCATGGCCTTTTGCTGGCTCCCCTCTACTATCCCCTCAGCCTTGCCCTCATCATAAGCGGTATCGACAACATTCTTCAGGTCACGATATATCTTGAGGCTCTCTTCATAAGCTGCCGCTTCAACACTCGAATACTTTGCGATTTCTGCCAGTTCAAATACCTTGAGGAAGACCCTCTCCTGAAGAGGAGCCGGGCGATCAGTAAGCTCAGGGAGGTGGCGGAGAAGAAAACACCATTTGTCGAAGTCAGTAACAAGCTCTTCAATCGTTTTGGTGAACTTGGGAAGTTCGAGGTAAATAAAGGTGAGCTTGTCGGAGAAAACTGCGCCCGTTGAACGGTCAACCAGCTTTACTTCATGGTGAACGACCTCATTATCGGCTTTATCCTCATCAAAGACGAAATCAAGAATACCAACCATGTAGACCGACTTCAGGCAGAAATTCCACGATCCACTCTGCGCCTGCTGTTGAACAGGAAAGGTGGCATAAAATATCGATCGATCCTTGAAGTAGTTCTGCTTTGCCCGTTGCATCTCTACAATAAATTTTTCACCCTTTTCATTTTCACAATAAAGGTCAAAAATTGCTCTGCGGTCGTACTCGCTCCGCCCGACCTGCTCATTGGGCAAAAAGGAAAGGTCAGAAACGGTCCCCGCCTCGGCAGGCAAGAGCGTGTTCAGAAACGCTATCAGCAGATCCTTGTTTACCTCGGAGCCGAAGATTTTCTTGAAACCAAAGTCGGTAAAGGGATTTATGTAACGGTCTTTTAAAAGCATAGTGCAGTCCCCTGCTGAACTGAATTTCAATGAGTCCACTGTTGTCTGTTAATATAGGAACTCAGGGGTATCCTGCAATGAATCACAATACCAAGTCGGGAGGCTCGGGATTGATAGATTCTTTTGCCTCGGATGCCTGGCGGCGCAGCTCTTCGGCTGAAATCCACACCAATTTTCCATCTTTCTCAATCACGATACTGGTCCCGGCTGCTTGCGATATACTCGTCAATCATTTGTCGGGATTGATGAGCTACTCCATAATAACTGCGCGGGTTAAAGGTCTCCGCCGGTGCTGGTGTTTGCCGGGCAGAGATACCCTCTTCCTTTGTCAATTGTTCGAGAAGAATTTGCACTAACCTGAATTTATCGGCATGTGACAGGGTGGCTACGGAGGGCAAAAGGTCGTTGATTGACATAGTGATTTACTCTAAACGCTCATTGTACATGGCGACTACTCGCATCAGTGCTTTTTTATGAATCTTGATCGTGTCGAGCTTTTAATTTTTTTCGGTCATGATTTTTTTGCTCCCTCGGATGCTTGGCGGCGCAGCTCTTCGGCTGAAATCCGCACCACTTTTCCATTTTCCACAGTCACGATATTGGTATTCGTTTGAATAGCGGTTTCACGAGCTAATGCGGCGGCGCGTTTCATGGCGGCCATTGAAGCACGCATAGCTGGGTCTTTAGCCGTTGAAATATCTTTTGCGTTCACAGGTTTTCTCCCCATTCTAATAAGACCGGTGTATCACCAGTGTTGTCGTATTTAGCCCAAGCATCTACCTCAGCTTTGTAGTGTTGCTCAAAGTTACGCAATCCCGCTATAAAACGGCGGCGGATTACTGGTTCAGGAATATTATGCCCTCCCTGGCGTACGCGCTCCGCTACACGTGCAATGGCCGCTTCGACATTGGGTAACGCCAGAAAATAGAGGCTAACCAAATAGCCTTGAGCACGCCATTGCTGGATATGCATCAAATAACCCTGTCCGGATAGGGTGGTTTCAAATGCGAAACTTTCTTCACGTCGCACACAAGCGGCAATCTCTTCCAACATGACTCGTCCGGCTTTGATGGCAGCCACCTCAGGGGCAAAGGGTGACAGCCCGGCGGCAATGAGATCGGCATTGATGAAGCGCAGGCATTGAGCTTCTTTTGGCAGAAACGAGCGGGCAAAGGAGGTTTTTCCTGCGCCATTGGGTCCGGCGATAATGATGATTTTTTTGTCCATCAGCTTGATACCTCCTCCATTGCCGGGAAAAGCTGCTGCATCAGTGCTTTTTTATGGGTTTTAAGCGTGGCGAGCTTTTGGGTTTGTGCGATGATCAGGTCGTCTATGGATGAAAGGCAGTCGGCGATTTTTTGTTGTTCTTCCGGGGATGGAACTGGTATTGGAAAAAGCCTTATCCGCTCCAGAGCTAACTTCGGCTGAGCATTATTGGTAACAGAAGAAGAAATAAGCTGTTGTGCAGACTCTCCAGTTAAATAGTGCAACAAATATTTCTTTGCTATACTTTTCACTATAATCTTATTGGCATTTTCAGTGAGATTGGCATTATCCAACTCTTCGGGCACTTCTCCTACAATTCCGATCGTCCCAGCAACAGTTATAAACAAATCGTTTTTTGAAATTTTGTAACTTCTTATTTGCTTCTCAATCTCGCTTGGGATGTATAACACAGAAGATGTATCTATTCCGCCCATGTACATATCACTTACCCTAACGTAGGGGTAGTCTGTTTTTTCATTGGTCAATGAAAAACCTTTAGGGATTCTCTTTCCGCCTTTTATTTCGCATATCTTTCCCAGATGCTTCTCTTCCCACTCCCCCGCATCCTGAAACTCGGGAAAGCGCAGCTTGGGGAGGGTTTCGCCTTCTGCCGGGAAGAGATGTTGCATCAGCCCTTTTTTGTGGGTCTTGAGCGTGTCGAGCTTTTGGGTTTGGGCAGTGATCAGGTCGTCGATGGATGAAAGGCAGTCGGCGATTTTTTGTTGTTCTGGCTTTGACGGATATGCAAGTGGATACTCTTGCATTAAAAAGATATCTCCTCTTGGCATTTTCACACCTTTAGCCCCCTTCATGACATATTCGATGAATACATCATTTTTGAGCATAAAGGATAAATATCGATCACCAACTTTTTCTTTCGCACGAATAACAATCACATCATTTGAAGCGCCGCCCTCTTTACTTGCAAACCAAACCTTTTTTAAGTAAGGGCGTATATTCGATATGAGAATATCATTTATTTTAAACCGGGTTGCAGAGCCTGACGGTGGTAATTTAGGTGCTGTTACCATTCCTTCATAATCAGGCAAAATGTTTACTGTGCTTACATAGTTAGAGAGTGAGAGTTGCTCTAAAGGCATTCTTTCGTTGACAAAGACTGAAACCTTTCCCAGCACATCTCTATCCCACTCCCCCGCATCCCGAAACTCCGGAAAGCGCAGCTTGGGTACATTCATAATTCACCCCCTTGTGGTGTTTCCCGATTCAAAGCACCTTCATTAGCATACAACTCATTCAGTTTATTGCTCTTGCATCGCGAAAAAATGAGGGTGTTGTGCCTCCAGGACAATTCTCTCGCCAGTGATGAGTGTTTTTCATCTGCCTGGCAGATTTCATAACATTGCTTCATGCGCCACTGGTTTTTATCACCAAACTCTTGTTGTGTATCGAGTGTGTTCACCACTTTTACTTGTGGTTCATTATTGCTCATACGCCTCCAGCCCTGAAATTTCGCGTCCTTGCGCAAGTTTGTGCAGCACGGGAATCAGCTCTTCCATCAGGGCCAGCTCGTTTTGCCTTCTCTGTTTCCAGTTGAGGCCGAGCGGGGCGAGCAGATCGGTCAGGTGTTCGCCGTCGAAGATCATGCGCTGCATGATGCCATCGACAAAGGCCTGGAGCACGGAGGTTTCCAGTCCGTGCTTTTCGGCAATTTCGGCCAGTTGTTGGGCGCTCTTTTCGGCCTTGAAGGTTTCGTAACCCTGACGGATGTCGCTCTCTTTCAACCCTTCGCCTGACTTGAGGGTGCCAATATAGTCGGCAATGTCTTCGCGAACTTCAAGGAGGTTGGCCTCGGAGTCGATGAGACCGATAAGCTCGGTGCGGGTCATCTTTTGTTTGCCGGGCAGTTGCTGCGAGTAGCTTGTAATCAGGGTCATGATGTAATCGTAATCAATCATGGCTGAGGCAAAGAGCACGAATTCAAAGTCGAGCTGCTCTGTTTCCGGGCCGTCGCTGCCTTTTTTCTGTTTTTCTTTCATGCGCTGGGCGGTTTCGAGATAGACGCCACGGAAGCCCTGCAATTGCTCTTGTGGGATGACCCGGCTGATGCTGGCGGCATTTTCCGGCGTCAGGTCGGTGTATTGGTCGAGCTGGGTCTTGAGGCGCTGCACCTCCTTGAAGAGGTTGATGAACTGGCCTCGTGCGGCGTCGCCCTTGAGGTTCGCCACCTCTTGAGGGGCGCTTTCCAGCCCCTGAGAGCGCATGAATTCGTCCAGCTTTTTAACCGCAATTTCGAGTTTGTTGATGACCACCGGTGCGGAATCGACCAGCCAGATTTCGGTGGCGCGGTCGGCTTGTTCGCCAGAGAATAGTTTGATGGCTTCATCGACGGCGCTTTGCTGCTGGCGGAAGTCGAGAATGGTGCCGTAGGGCTTGGTGCCGTTCAGTACGCGGTTGGTGCGTGAGAAGGCCTGAATGAGCCCGTGGTACTTGAGGTTTTTGTCGACGTAGAGGGTGTTCAGGAATTTGGAGTCGAAGCCGGTGAGCAGCATGTCGACCACGATTATCAGGTCGATCTTCTGCGCGTGCGGCAAGTCCTGGTTGGGGTATTGCTGATCTTTGATACGCTTTTGCACATCTTGGTAGTAGAGGTCGAATTCGTCGATGCGGTGGTTGGTTTTGTAACGGTCGTTGTAGTCGGCAATGATGGCTTTGAGGGCCGCCTTTTTTTTGTCCGGGTCTTCCTCGTTATCGGCCTTTTCCTGTGGCAGATCTTCCTGAAGCTGCTTGATGTCTGCCACATTCTTTTCGTTTCGATTCCCAGCATCACCAGCAATGGCCTGGGCAGGCGGGGAAAAGACGCAGGCGATGTTGAGTGGCTGGAAATTTTCATCTTTGGCCTGCTTTTCCTCCTGAATGCTCTTGAACAGCTCGTGATAAGCTATGGCGTCGTTGATAGATGCGGTGGCCAGAAGGGCGTTAAACTTGCGCCCGTAGGTGGCGGTATCGTGTTTTTGAAGGATGGCTTCAACGATGGCTTTTTTTGCCAGCGTTTCGCCGGGCTTGGGCGTGTTCTTACCTTCGGGCTTGAAATAGTCGATGTGGAAGCGCAGGACGTTGCGGTCTTCGATGGCGTGGGTAATGGTGTAGGCATGCAGTTGCTGCTGGAAGATCTCTTCCGTGGTTTTCCAGGTGGCCTGCTCCCCTTCAATCTGCTGGTAGCTGGCGTTTTCGGGGAAAATTGGTGTGCCGGTGAAGCCGAAGAGCTGGGCGTTGGGGAAAAACTCTTTGATCGCCTTGTGGTTTTCGCCGAACTGGGAGCGGTGGCATTCGTCAAAGATGAAAACCATGCGCTTTTTGCGGAGCAGTTCGAGCCGCTCCTTGTAGTTGCGTTTGTTGCTGCCGTCGAGGGCAAGGCCGAGCTTCTGGATGGTGGTGACGATCACTTTATTGGCATAGTCATCGGAGAGCAACCGCTGCACCAGGGTTTCGGTGTTGGTGTTCTCTTCGACGCACTTCTCCTGAAAGCGGTTGAACTCCTCCCGCGTCTGCCGGTCGAGGTCTTTGCGGTCAACGACGAAAAGGCATTTGTCGATATCCGGGTTATCCTTGAGCAGGGTTGATGCCTTGAAGGAGGTGAGGGTTTTGCCGCTGCCGGTGGTGTGCCAGATGTAGCCGTTACCGCAGTTCTGGTGAATGCACTCCACGATAGCCTTGACGGCATAGATCTGGTAGGGGCGCATCATCATCAGCTTTTGCTCGCTCGTCACCAGCACCATGTAGCGGCTGATCATTTCGCCGAGGGTGCATTTGGCGAGGAACTTTTCGGCGAAGCTGTCGAGATGGGTGATTTTTTTGTTGTCTTCTCCGGCGAACTGGTAGAACGGCAGAAAACGCTCGTCGGCGTTAAAGCTGAAGTGGCGACTGTTATTGTTGGCGAAGTACCAGGTGTCGGTGCGGTTGCTGACGATGAAGAGTTGCAAAAAGCAGAGCAGGGTTTTGCTGTAGCCGTTGCCGGGGTCGTTTTTGTACTCGACAATCTGCTGCATGGCGCGGCGCGGGCTGATGGCGAGGGTCTTCAGCTCGATCTGAACCACCGGCACACCGTTGATGAGGAGCAACACATCGTAGCGGTGATGGCTGTTGTTGGTGTTGATGCGGAGCTGGTTGACGACCTCGAAGCTGTTTTTGCACCACTCCCGGATGTTGACCAGAGTGTAGAAGAGTGGTGTGCCGTCGTCGCGCTCGAAGCTGTTGCGTTCGCGCAGATGACGAGAGGCGGCGAAAACGTCCGGGGTGACGATTTGATCGAGCAGCCGGGCAAACTCGGCGTCGGTGAGATGAATCTGGTTGAGGGCTTCGAACTTTTCGCGGAAGTTTTTTTCGAGTGCGTCCCGGTCGCGAATGTCGGGGCGGTAGCTGTATTTGAGATCCTGGAGTTTATCGATCAGGCTCAGCTCGGTCTGGTTTTCAGTTGTCATGCAGATATCTTATGAATACTTTGCCAAGATTATTGCCATCAGCCCGATTCGGTTTGTTGAGCACTTGGAATCCCATCCCTTGATCATCTCTATCAAAATAATGAAGCTCCGTTTTTTCACCCTCAGTAATAATCAGGATACGGTCGCAACCCCTGGAAAACGGCTTCTTCCGCAGTAAACTGGTTTTTTCCCGGCTCTTCTGATGGTGCTCTCTGGCCATATTATTCCTCAAAACATCACATCATTGATGAAAGGAATCGCTCCATATCGTCCGACAAGATAGCCTTTTTCAAGAGCTTCGTTTTTTCTTGGCCTGAAATCTGTAAGAGGGTAAAGGTGTGTTGCGTGAGATTGATCCTTTTCAACAAACCAGATCTGATCTCTGCGAAATAATTTCACGTCCATGATGGAGGTATCATGTGTTGTAAAAATAAGCTGAGCCCCATTCGTGTTAGAGATGGATGAATTGATTACGTTCAGGAGGAACCGAACAATTTTGGTATGTAAACTCCCATCCAACTCATCAACGATCAAGACACTCCCGTTCTGCAACACATCAAGAATTGGTCCGGCAAAGGCGAACATGCGCTGAGTTCCTGTTGACTCATCGTGAATTTCGAATTTTGCAGCTCCTTCTGCACCTTTATGCAAAAAAACAGGCATCAGTGCTTCGGAATCAAGAACTTGATGAACAGGAGGTTTTTCGCCCTCAATCTTAAGCGACAACTCTCTTGTTTTACGCATCTCCAGTGATAATTCTGAAATGCTGAAATCAGCAGCATTTAAAAAATCAAGCAACTTTTTATTGCCTTCAGGCTGCTGAGCAAGAACTGTTGAAAACTCTATCATTGGCTGTTCTCCCGCGCCTATAATATTGAGTTGCTGCACAATCCAGAGAAAGACAGGCCGTAAAGCACTGCTGTTAAGATCGACGGCTTTGGAGAGAAACAATGCGTTTGAGCGGGTCGATTTTTGCCACAGTTTTTTTTCACCCACCAGGAACGTACTGAACGTATACTCATCCTCCTTTATCTTGGAATTGTAACGTCGATCAAACCAAATTTGTGGCTTGGATGTTTTGTAAACTAACAGCCACTCGGAAGTAATTCTTTCAGAAAGCAGTGAAAATCCATATTGATATCGGATTCCATCTATAATAAAGGTGACTTCAAACTCACTTGGCTTGGATGATGAGATGCCATCAAGCTTGAAGGGCTGGAAATGAAATTTTTGCCCCTCCTTGATTTGCGTAGCAGACTCGGCGACAACCCCTTTCATAAATGCCAACGCATTTATAATATTTGATTTACCACTCGCATTGGCACCATAGATGACCGCAGACTTTAGCAGTGAGGGAGTGGACTTCGATCCGCTGCAAATTAAATGAGTCTCCGAATGCTCGTTATCAGTATTTGCAACAAGGCTCAGGCGAAGCTCTTCTCTGATTGAGCGAAAATTTGAAACACGAAATTCTACAAGCATAGTTTACCTATTAATATTTATTTGATATTCGCACAAAAAGCGCAAAAAATCAAATAATATTTATACTATACACTATTTTGTTCAATGTTTTTGCTTCAGATAGCAGCATTCTGTGATATCATTACGCGAAAGTGGTCAACTGACCTTGCACAAAATAATCTCTCGTGCTCAGCTACCGCTGCAGGGCAACACCAACCAATCCTGAAATCGGACAACAATTGAAGCAAACGGGATCTTCCCTGAATTTCATCACATGGACAAAAAAAAAAGGGTGACCAAAATCACCCTTTTCAAATTGTGCTGAACCGGAGTGTTCAACCGACTTTTTGTGCCTTTGCGAGGCGGGCTTTTTCAATGTAGGTTTTCTGGATATCACGCGATACGTTGTATGCCTTTGAGAGGCTGTCGGAGCTCCAGAGCCTTGCATCGAAGGCCATGCAGATATTGCGGAGAAAGGGTATGCCCGCTTCGGTTACGCGAACACTTTTGTCTCCCAGAACAACGATGCCGTCGTTCTGCATATCTTCAAGACGGTAGAGGGCGATATCGAGTTCATCAGTGTAGAGCTTGGGATCTTCCCATGAGGTCTCCTGCTTGCACATCAGGTTGAGGATGTGACGGCGAAGCACAAGATCTTCGTCGGTCAGCAGGTGGCCGCGATGGAGCGGGAAACGCCCTTCGTTCACCACTTTGATATATTCAATATCGTTACGTTCGTTCTGTGCAAATGCATACCAGGTGTCACTGATGGAGGATGAGCCGAGGGCAAGCATCATCTGCGTGGTATTTTCGGTATAGCCCATGAAATTGCGATGCAGGGTTCCATTTTTCGCTGCGATATAGAGAGCGTCACCTTCGATGGCGAAATGATCCATGCCGATTTCGTGGTAGCCGATGGATTCAAGCATGGCGCTGCCTTTGTCATAAAGCTCCTGCTTGGCATCGCCAACCGGCAAGTCCGACTCCTTGAACTTCCGCTGTCCTTCGTACATGTGCGGATTGTGGCCATAGGCATAGAAGGCAAGGCGATCGGGCTTGAGCTCCATGACCTTCTGGATGGTGTCGGTAATGGTGGCCATCGTCTGCTTGGGCAGGCCATAAACGAGATCAAAATTGATGGAGGTAAAACCGATCTGGCGGGCAATATCAACCTTTTCCTTGACCAGTTCGAATGACTGAAGGCGGTTGATCTCCTCCTGCACAATCGGGTCGAAATCCTGGATTCCAAAACTCATACGACGGAAGCCGACACTGTAGAGCGCTTCGAGGTGCTCTTTGGAGGTTGAGCGGGGATTGGTCTCAAAGCTGAACATGTAGTTGTCCATCTTGTTGACATTTTTGCAGATCCCGTCAATGAGGGTGACAAGGTTTTCCGGACTGAAGAAGGTTGGGGTTCCGCCGCCGATGTGCAGCTCCTTGACATTGAGGCGTCCGGGAAAAACATCGGTGTACATCTGCCACTCTTTGAGCAGAGCCTCAAGATAGGGCGCTTCATAGGAGTGATCCTGTGTACGGTGAGCGTTACAGCCGCAGAAGTAACAGTGGTTCTCACAGTAGGGAATGTGGATGTACAGGCTGATTCCGGTGGTTTCGTTGCTGTCGTTAAAACCTTTGACCATCGCCTCTTTCCACTGCTCCTGGGTAACACCGTCGGTGCTCCATGAGGGAATGGTGGGATAACTGGTGTAACGGGGGCCGGGATTGCTGTATTTTACTGCGAGATTAGTTGCCATTGTTATCTTCCTCTACAAGTATTATTTTTTTAAATTAACTCTCGTGAAAATACATAAAACTCGGCAATTTCATAAATCATTAGCCTATTAACAGGCCCGGAATCCCTGTTTTTCAAGGCTTCTGTTCCGCTCTGCCAATATGCTTTCCCAACAGTGTTCACCAAATCCGGCTCCCGAAGAGATAACAACCAGAAACGAGGATGCCTTCTCCAAGGAGTTCGCTACGCAAGCCATTTACGGACAAACCAATAAATAATACCTTTATATGACTCAAAAAAAAACAGATACTAACCGACCGACTGTCGGCATCATCATGGGTTCTGACTCTGATTTCGACATTATGAAGGAGGCGGTACTGGTTTGTGATGAGTTCGGTATTGCCTCAGAGATTTCGGTTATTTCTGCTCACCGCACACCGCACGACCTCGAAGCATACGCCACTTCGGCCATTGAACGTGGCCTGAAAGTTATTATTGCCGGAGCTGGCGGCGCGGCGCATCTGCCGGGTGTTACTGCAGCCATGACGGTGCTGCCGGTTATCGGCGTGCCGATTTTCAGCAAAAAACTTAACGGTCAGGACTCGCTCTACTCCATCGTGCAGATGCCTGCGGGCATTCCTGTGGCGACAGTAGGTATCGACAATGCCCGGAATGCCGCTCTGCTTGCCGTCCAGATTCTTGCCCTCTCTGATGAAGCGCTGATGGCAGCACTGCTTGAGTTCCGCAAAAAACTTGCCGACGCATCCCGTCAGAAAACTGCGAAAATCCGTGAAAAGCTCCATGCAAAAAGCTGAGTTCTGGATTGAGAGCCTTCAACTTGTGGCGCATCCGGAAGGGGGATACTACCGGGAAACCTGGAGGAGCGAAGGCGGCTATTCCTTCCCGGATGCATCTCCCTTCAATGGCCCACGCTCTTATGCAACGGCCATTTACTACCTACTCAAAAGCACGGATCGCTCAAAACTACACCGCATTCATTCCGACGAACTCTGGTTTTTCCATGCAGGCGATCCCCTCACCGTGCATTTTTTCCCTCAGGATGGTGATCCGTCAAGCTTTACGCTCGGCCTCTCGCCGGGTATGGGGCAGGTTCTGCAGGGAGTCGCCCCCAAAGAGAGCTGGTTTGGCGCCTGTTGTGAAAATCCGGGTGAAGAGAGCTATGCGCTGGTCAGTTGCGTCGTCGCGCCCGGTTTTGATTTTCGCGACTTTGCTTTCGCCGACAGGGAGATGTTACAAAAAAAATACCCCCGACATGCTGAACTCATCATGCGTCTCACCTGAAAAGAGAGCGCACGCCAGAGAACACTGCAAGTTGCAAAATTGAAAAAAATGCTGCCAAACAAACGGTATTGCATGAAAAACTGTTAAATAGCGTCATAAAGCTGAATGCATCGCTCAGGCATGCAAAAGAAATGTATACATCCACCCTTTTCCCGGAAAAGGAAATAACAGTGACATGAAAAAGAGGGTTGTAATTATAGGCGGAGGATTCGCAGGGCTGAATACGGCCAGAGTGCTCGGCAATAAAGAGGATATCGAAATTACCCTTATCGACAGGAAGAACTATCACCTCTTCCAGCCACTCCTGTACCAGGTTGCGATGGCAGCTCTTGGTGAGGGAGATATTGCCGCCCCGCTGAGAAATATGCTGGCAAACTACCGGAACGTAACCGTTTTCAAGGGTATTGTCGAGCACATTGATATGGAGAACAAAACCGTAGTAACCGATTTCCACAATATTCCCTACGATTATCTGGTTCTTGCCTGCGGTGTACAGCACCACTATTTCGGCCACAACGAGTGGGAAGAGTTTGCCCCAGGGCTGAAAACCCTTGCACAGGCCAAAGAGATACGGCGGCGGGTGATGGAGGCTTATGAACGGGCTGAGCGGACAACTGATTTTGTCGAGCGCAAAAAACTGCTCACCTTTGTCATTGTCGGCGGCGGGCCAACCGGGGTTGAGCTTGCTGGTTCTATCGGTGAAATGAGCCGCTATACCCTCTCCAAGTTTTACCGGAACATTGACCCCAAGCTTACCCGCATCTTTATTGTTGAGGCTGCTCCGCGCATTCTTGGCTCTTTTTCTCCTGATCTTGCAAGCAAGGCGACCCGGTCGCTTGAGAAGCTTGGTGTGCAGGTCTGGACCAACAGTATGGTCAGCGAGGTTGACGCCGACGGGGTACAAATCGGTAATGAGCGTATCGAAGCGGCAACCGTGCTCTGGGCGGCTGGCGTGACTGCCATTGAGATCGGCAAAACAATGGAGGGAGTGGAAACCGACCGTATCGGGCGCATCGTGGTCAGCGAAGATCTCAGCATTCCGGGCCATCCGGAGATATTTGTAGGCGGCGACCTTGCGCACTTTGTTTCAGAGAACGGAAACCCTTTGCCGGGACTTGCTCCCGTAGCGTTACAGCAGGGTCGGGCTATCGGCAAAAACATTTTACTTGACCTGAAAACAAAGGCAAGAAAGGTATTCCGATACCGCGACAAAGGACAGATGGCCACCATCGGAAAAAACAAGGCTATCGTTGAGTTTGGTGGTCTGAAATTTGACGGAATTTTTGCCTGGTTCACCTGGCTTCTGGTGCATATCTACTTCCTGACCAGCTTCCGTCACCGGGTCTTTGTGCTTTTGCAGTGGGGATGGTCGTACTTTACCTTCAGCTATGGCGCCCGTCTGATTGTCAACCGGGAGTGGCGCTTCTATCCTGATGCCGATTCCTGTGCACTTCGGAAAGAAAAAGCGAAAAAGGAGTGATGCAGAAAAGCGCTGCCGGAATGGTCATGGGGCTGCTTCTGGGAGGTACTTTTATCGGGATAGCCCTCTATCTCCTCTTTTTCCCGGACATCTCCCCTGCCGGGATGAAAGAGGATCTCCGCCTTTATGCCCTGCTGACCGGCGCTTACGGTATCTGGCGCCTTATCCGCGTCTGGCTGGTGTGGAGAGCTGGAGAAGAACCGTATAACGATCAGGATGAGTGACCACAGCCCCTTTCGGCGGTTTGAGTCCAGCGACTGTACACCAGTTTCGAGGTACCTGATAAAAAACGTATCCAGAGTTCCAGAAATCAGAATGTCAGAATTTCAGGAAGAGGGACTGGAACGGACAACCCGAAAGCCAAAATAGCCGACCCTGAGCGCCGGATGACTGAGGTACCGGGCAGAGCAACGCAGAAAGTCGGGATTATTGTTCCAGGAACCGCCGCGCAACGCACGGGCAGATGTATTTTTTTTGTATTTATTATCCATCCACTCCCACACATTTCCAGCCATATCGAACAACCCTTCTGGAGTTTTACCATCAGGGTAATTGCCGACAGGAGTCGTTGCATCCTCGTTTAAACCGTAATTCGCATGTTTGGGTGTTGGCAGCTCTTCGCCCCAGGGATAAGGGCTCACCTCCAACACCTCCTGCGGTTTATGACGCTGCCCACCGGCTGCCCACTCCCACTCTTGCTCCGCAGGAAGATTATACGACTCAGGATCACCTGCAAGCATCGAGAGCCAGAGGCAGTAGGCCCGGGCAGCATACCAGCTCACCCCCACAACCGGCTGCTCATCCCTGTTGAACTTTCTGTTGGCATCCTCTTCCGATCTGAACCGGGCAACAAGCGATTTTTTCTCGTTCAGATAGTCCTGAAGCCCGGGAATACCTTTGTCTTGCAGACGAGCCATTTCATACAAAGCCTCCTGAAAAGAGTTGAGGGAGAGTGTCGCGTCAAACTCCGGCGCTCTCGCATCAAGAAAATTGATAAAGGTGCGGTACTGCAGGTTGGTCACCGGATATTTTGCAACATAGAGGTCAGGAATCGTGACCTTACTCCCCGTCACAGAGAAGAGATATCTTCCTCCGGGAATCAGGATATAGTGGGCATCATGCTCAAAGGGGTTGCGGAATGATGACGGACGATGCGCCGGTGTTATCGGTTCTGCTGCTTCCGCCTGAAAAGGAAGGGACAGGAAACCGTCAGATTTGTCGAGAGAACGGATGACATCTTCAGCCATCCCTGCAATCTCCTGATTCAACGCCAGATCTTGCTCCCTGAAGCGACGAAGGGCGTCAAGCGCTTTCGGCTGACGAACGGCTTTCAGACATTGCAGAATGGAACGCTGCCGGTAGGGAGACGTCTTCTTTCGGCTGCAAAGTGCCGCAACGAGGGCATCGACGGTTTTTTCAGGCGCTTCTTCCAGAACAGCCGTCAGAAGAGCCTTCTGTTTTGGTGAAAAATCAAGGCTGACCGGAGAAGCGAAAAGCTTTTTCATAAAGGCATCGAATATACGCTCATTGGACTGCGCCATAAAAAATTTGATCACCTCATCCCACCAGCCGCTCTCCTCACCAAACTGCTTGACAAGCAAAGGAATACAAGTGGAATCGAACAACTCCTCTTTGAGCTGAACTGCTGCAAGGTATTCTCGGAAGGTTTTATGCCGAAAAATATACCGGTTTCCATAAGCAACCAGCACACCTGTCCGATTGACAAGATTCGTGCAAATATCTGATACGCTTCGGGCTTGACCCAGCCTTTCAAGCTTCTGCTCCATTTTCAGGTGCAGCGCACGCTGATCGGCTTCATCTGTTTTCAGCTCTCTCTGCATCCAGAGTGCAACCGGTGCAAGCAGACGCCTCGCATCTGCTGCACAAACAAGCGGTTCCATCTTACGCTCCCTGTCGCGATAATCGAGAAGGTAATCAAGTGCTGCACTGTAGAGTTCCATCCTTCTTCCGGGAAAAAACTTCCGCTCTTTCCAGAGAATAGCCATGATCTGCAAAAGCATCGGAATCGCGGCAAGCTCGCAGACTCCCTTGTTTTCAGGCTTCTGCAGGTAGACAACCATGGTGTTGGCGAGTTCCGTCGCCTTCTCTTGCTGCTGCTTTTGCCACTCATCTTCATGCGTCATTTCAGGTCGGATATCATGCATGAATGCCGCCCCGTACCATTTTTTCAAAAAGGTAACCTGCTGCGATGGCGAAAAGTCTTTGACAGCAACACGCTGATGCTGAAAATCAAGAGCAATACCCTCCGCCTGCCTGTAGCCTGTCGGTCTTGAAGTCACCACAAAGCGGGCTTTGCTGAACAAGCCGACCATATCTTTGATCCAGCGGCATATCTCTTTGCGTCTTTCGGGTTCGCTCACCTCATCGAGCCCGTCAAGCAGCACAAGGGAGGTTCTGCTTTCAAGCCATTCCCGAAACACCCTGCTGCTGATTGGAAGAGAGTGGCGCTTCGCCCACCCAGCCAGGCTGGATGAAAGGGGTGGATAGCCGCTCTTTCCCCGTTCAAGGTCACGAAGCGGCAGATAAAAGACAAAAGTGGGCTCCTGAAAACCAAGGTCAGTACTTGAGAGAGGAAGATTCTTGCCAAGGCAAGTCAGTGCATAAAATTTCATGAGGGTTGTTTTCCCTGAACCGGGATCACCAATAACGAGAAGTGTTGTGCATTTTCTGAAACACTCGCTCATCACATAAGCTGGGGACGAATGAGATAAAACATCCTCGGCACCACGGCCAACCATCTGCCTCTCCATTGCCTGGTTGCTGTGGGCACCGTCATAGAGTTCAAGTGGAATAAAAATATCTTTCAGTTGAAGCGGGAAGGGTTGGATAACGGATGATCCGAGCAGGGATATGGTGTGCAGTTCCTGATAAAGCTGGTTATGGTATTTTTCTTCCTCCTGCAGAAAAAGCTTTTCCTTGAGTACGAGAGAATGGGGTATTGTTGACTCCGGAAAAAACCGGGAAATCCGAAAAGCACGTTCATAACCGAAGTCATGAGGATATACAGAAGGGTCAACCGTCCATATCTCTTCAGGGCTATCCTCATACCGAATCGGGAAAAGAGTGAGCTGCCCGTCATGAAAGGTGGAGTAAATAGCACGATTTGGCCATTTGCGTTCATTGTATGAGGCTCCTGCAGCAACATGCAAAAGCTCGCCGGAGCCGGAAAGAACCTGTTCGGCTACCGTTTTGTGAAGATGGCCACGAAGCAGAATGTCAAGTGTGCCATGCAGAGTGGCCCTGATATTCTCCTCCTCGAAATAGGCAAGCCAGTCGAGAGGATGGTGGATGATACCAATCTTCAAATCGGCCTTGAGTACCTTCATCCTCTCTATTGCGGGCTGAAGGCAACGCCGGCCAATAATGAGTTTCTGATAGTCTCCAGTACCTCCCTTGGTAAAAAGTGCCGAGTTCAGTGGCAAAATCGCCAGACACACACCCCTGACCTCGGCAACTTCCACATAACCGCAGGTCGTATCATCCGGCATTACCCTGATTCCATCAAAGTAGCCGTTATACCAGTCACGAAAAGCGCCTAATTTTTTGACAATGTGCAGGCTTTGCTCACCCGGTATAAAATATTCAAAAGATTTTTGCTCAGTTTCCAGCGTTGGAAGAAGGCCTCTATCATTGACAGGATCAACATCATGGTTACCGGGCACAATAAAGAGCTGGTGCCGCTGTAAATCCGCAGCTTCGAGGAGGTCATTAAAGAAAACGGTGGCTCGCTCATATTCACCCTTTTTTCCTGATTTGGCAATATCTCCTGTCGCAAATATCAGGTCAGGCTTACGCCCGGTATCGTAAAATCTTTTGACTGAGCGGATCAATGCCTTCAGAACAACATCCGTATCATACCCGTCACCACTGCCAATATGGAAATCAGAGATATGTAACCAGGTAACGGTCATAAGAGCATCTTTCGTTGTTAAAAAAACCGACACCAAACACAACAGCCTGAAGAAAAAAAGCTCTTTTTTCCGGCTTTCAGGAAAAATCTTGAAACCAGCAACAGATCACCAAAAGATAACGCTGTTCTACGGCAATAACAATAAAATCAAGACAATATCACCTGTCAACAGATTGCACGACGTTGAGTTATAAACCGTTGGCAACGGTATCATGCCCGCATGATAGTGCCTCATGATTGCTTTTCAGGTTAAGCTCAGCCTTTCTTGTTGCACGACCAATAATCATGCTCACAAAATACAAGTCAGGAAGAATTATGGGAAGAGGGAACGTTGTTATCAGTACCAGAGAGAGTGCTGGCAAAAAGATGTATAGCAACTTATAAGGCATTTTTCTTATACTCACTTAAAACGGATTAGACTATAGTATACTTTGTTATAAAGAAGAAAACAGCATGAAAAGAGTAGCCGTAAACCAGGAAACCGAAAAAGAGCTTTTTTTTCACAATTATGCCCGGCTTCCCATTGCCGTAACGCATGGCGAAGGGGGATGGCTTGTCAGCGATGACGGAACGCGTTATCTCGACATGATTGCGGGCATTGGCGTCAATGCGCTTGGCTACGGCGACAAGCGTCTGGTGGATGCCATCAGCTCCCAGGCAGCGAAGCTTATCCATGTGTCGAACCTTTTTATGATGGAGCCGCAGTTTGAGCTTGCTGCAAAGCTGCTCTCACTCTCCGGACTCTCAAAGGTCTTTTTTGCCAACAGCGGCACGGAAGCCATTGAGGCGGCCATCAAGATTGCACGGAAATGGGCTGCTCAAGGGGGCGATGAGGAGAAAAAAGAGGTGCTCTCACTGAGCAACTGTTTTCATGGAAGAACGTACGGTGCCCTGTCGCTGACAGCAAAAGCAAAATACAGCGACGGTTTCGATCCGCTCCTTCCCGGCACAGGCATGATTGCCTTTAACGATATTGCAGACCTTGAAGCAAAGGTCTCCGGGAAAACTGCGGCTGTTTTTATTGAGGTGGTTCAGGGCGAGGGTGGGATTCACCACATTTCGCAACCCTTTATTGACCGGCTTAAAGAGCTGAGAGAGCAATATAACTTCCTGATTGTCGCTGATGACATTCAGGCTGGATGCGGAAGAACCGGCACGTTTTTCAGCTATACGCAGGTGAATGCTGACCCCGATCTGGTCTGCCTTGCCAAACCGCTGGGAGGCGGCCTGCCGTTATCGGCGGTTATAGGCAGTGAAAAGGTTGCCAATGTTTTGACCTACGGCAACCACGGAACAACCTTCGGCGGCAATCCGGTTGCATGTGCCGCAGGAGTTGCCATGATCAAGGCTATCGAGGAGGATAACCTTATGGAGCACGCTCTGGAAATTGGCTCCTTTATCAATGATGAGGTACAAAAACTTGCCGCAAAACATCTGCAGATTCTTGAGATCCGGCAGTATGGCCTGATGGTGGGTATCACGGTCGACAAGGAGGCAAAACCGTATGTCGTCAAAGCGCTGGAGAAGCATGTTATTCTCAATGCCACCAGCGTTAATGTTATCAGGCTTCTGCCACCACTGACCATCAGCCGTGAAGAGGCTCAACACTGTATCACTGTACTTGATGAAATCTTTACCGAAGAAGCAGCCACTGCAGAACAAAGCTGCTGAAAAAGCCGTAACCATGCCTCTGGGAGCCATCAACTACATCATGATTGCTCTCGGGGCTCTGGTGATCGCCGCAAGTTACTGGGGAATGTATCTTGAAAAGGAGGTTGACGGCATTTTCGCCCTCTTTATAAGCCCCGTGGCGCTGATCGGGGCTTATCTCTGGGTTGCCTTTGGCGTGCTCTATCGCCCAAAAGCTGCAAAAAAGCGACCAGCTCAGTCGAGCTGAAAGCGTATCGGAACGGTAAACCAGACCTTGATCGGGCTGCCGTTCTGTATGCCGGGATAGTATTTCGACTCCATGACGGACTTCAGGGCGACAGCATCAAACACGTCACAATCGGCAGGAATACGTTTCATGACCTTTGCCTTGATGGGCCTGCCATCTTCACCGATAAGAACGCTGACAAAGACCTTTCCCGTTATACCGGCGGTTCTTGCCATCTCGGGATAGGCTGGCTTTTTCTGATCGAGAAAACCGGGCATTTTTTCGCAGGGAACAAACATCGGCACCTCATCGCCCGAAGAGGCGCTGCCGCTTCCTGAACCGGTGCCCTGTGTCTGTATCGCCTGTTTCAACTCCTTTTGCGTGGCAAGGGTCTGCTGAAGAGGAACCTCCTCCTGGCTGACCTGTTTGATTTTGCCGACATTGGGCGGGGCCGCAACTGCCGGAGATGAGGGGGTCACCGGAACAGGTTCCGGGATATCAAGCGGTGGAGGTGGCGGAAGCTGTGTCACACTGGTCACAACTTCATAGCACTCAACCATGGGTTCATCTTTTTTGAACAATCCTGTCAAGGAGACAAGAGTCTGCCAGTTGGCCGTAACGAGCCAGAAACAGCCAAGCAGCACAATTGCGGTAATAACGCCGTGGCTGAGAAAAAGATGTGCCTGACGGCGGAGAACAAGATTACCGTACGACAACTGTCGCAAGCGGTCGGTATCAAGAAACTCCTCCTGAAAAGACCATGAAAGGGCCTTTTTGCGAGCTTCCTCATGCATGTTATCGAGTTTTGAAGACACCTGTACAAACTCCTTTTCTGATTCCTCTCCCTGAATTAAATAGCCCTCTGTATTTCGACTGCATCCTGCTCCGTATAGTCATCGAGACTGAACCGGTCGATTTTCATGAGGTTCAGCTCGTCAATAATATCGACCAGGTGTTTATACTTTGCCTTTTCACTGATCTTGACCACAATGACCAGTTTCGTATTCGCCGCTGTCTGCTGCCTGAGAAGCTGACGCAGCTCCCCGCTCAATGCCAACTGGTGGGTATCGAGGGGATCGTACAGTGGAATCCTGCGGGGCGCTTCATCGCCCAGTGAACAATAGGCCATAACGTTATCGGCAATCCTGAGTGTCATAACGTTCGACTCGACAACCTTTACCTCAGCCTTGTCCGGTGGAATATTGATCTCCATCGTGTTGGCTTTTGAAAAGGTCGTTGTCAGCATAAAAAAGGTGAGCAGAAGAAATGCGACATCAACCATCGGTGTCATATCGAGATGAAAGCCGATCCTTTTTGAGTGCTTTCTCCCTTTTTTATTGCTCCGGCGTCCATTTGGAGAGTCAACAATACCCATGGTCAGCGTGCCTCCCTTTCAAGAACGGTAATGAGGTTGAAGGTAAGCAGGTTTGCCTTTTTGTAGACCTTGATAACGTGGTTGACGGCATCAAATCCCGCATCGGCATCAGCACGGATTACCGGACGAAGTTTCTGATCGGCAAAGCGAGCCATAACAACAAATTTGTCGAGTTCATCGCGCCCTACCCGGAAATTTTCAGCAAGTTTGAATTTTTTCAGTGAATCCGCTACTGCAACCGAAGATAATCCCGCCGCCTGAAGCTTCGGTTTGACGACAGCATTGAATATTTTCACCCTCGACTGCTGTGAGGAGACCCCCATGAAAAAGGTATTGTCACCACCAACGGTCACCGTCAGAACATCTGATTCGGGAAGTTTCAACTCCGAATGAGATGAGGGGAGATCGATCTTGACAACCTCAGGAGGCCGGAACTTCGTGGTGAGCATGAAAAAGGTCAACAGAAGAAACGCGACATCCACCATGGGAGTCATATCAATCCTGAACCCGATCCGTTTAGCCTTGATTCTCGACATCAGCAATTATTCCGGTTTACCGGTTCCAAGAGTCTGTATAATATAGAAGGCCGCTTCATCAATCATGTAACTGAAACGGTCAACCCTGCTGGTGAAGACGTTATAGGTCACAATACCCATAATACCTCCAAGAATACCGATTGCCGTATTGAAGAGCGCTTCAGAGATACCAAGCGAAAGCTGCACGGCATCAGGGGCGCCACTGGTGGCCATGGCGGCAAAGGCACGGATCATGCCAAGCGTTGTTCCAAGAAGACCGACCATGGTCGATATCGAGGCAATGGTGGAAATTGCTACAAGGTTTTTTTCGAGGAGCGGCATCTCCATAATTGTTGCCTCTTCAACAGCCTTTTCCATCTCACTGATCTTTTTTTCACGATCAGTCACGTTATGCTGAACGAGTTTCTTGTATCGGTCAAGCACTGTACGAAGGACGGCGGCAAGAGAGCTTTGATGATCGTCACATTTTGCAATGGCCTGGTCAATAGAGCCGTTATCAATATCCTGTTTAAGGCTGCGCACAAATTCCGGAATATTGCCTTTTCCGGAAGCCTTGTTGAGAGCGATGATACGCTCGACAATATAGGCTATCAGCATCAGGATGAGCGCCATCAGCACCGAGACAACCGGGCCGCCTTTCCATATGGCATGGAATATTGATTCCGGAGGCGTAGTACCCATCCATACATAGAAGCCCAGAGAAACCACATAGGTTACAACAATGAGCGCAGCAGTAAAAAAACCCTGTTTCATAGACTCTTATTTATTTTTGACTATCCTGAAAGTAAACGAAGCGTTATGAACCACTCTGCAATTTGCTATACTGCAGTACCGATTGAGAAGCTGCAGAAACCATCGTCTGCAAAGGGAATACGATAAAAAACAGTACTCTTGTCATGCACAGAAAGCTGAAAAAGAGAGGCTCAGTTGAAACGACAACGGTATCAGTGTTGAATTTAGTAAATAAGCTGATGATTTTTCAACAGTAATCGATCATCAAAAGAAAAAAAGGTACGTGTTCCTGCAACAATATTACAGACAAAGAAGAGGCGCATGATCCCTCCGGCAATCGTTGATGAGGTCCGACAGGCGGCTGATATTGTTGAGATTATCTCTGATTACCTCACGCTGCAGCCTGCAGGACATAACTATAAGGCCCTCTCTCCCTTTACGAGGGAGAAAACACCGTCGTTTGTTGTTTCACCCGACAAGCAGCTCTTCAAATGCTTTTCAAGTGGAAAGGGGGGGAACGTTTTCAACTTTGTCATGGAGGTGGAAAAGCTCTCCTTTCCGGAGGCGGTTGAACTGGTTGCCCGCCGATCGGGCATGGACATCAGCCGATTTACCGAAAAAAAAGAGCAGAAATCGGCGCATGAAGAGAGCCTGACTGAAACGCTCCGCTGGGCTGCAAAATTTTTTCGCGGAACGCTGGAAAGTGATGCAGGAAAGTTGGGCTCGATCTATCTTGCAGAAAAGCGGGGCTTGTCGGAAAAAACGATTAAAACATTCGGCCTCGGTTATGCGCCCGATGCATGGGATCACCTCTTCACTGCGGCAAAACGGGCTGGCATACCACAGAAGCACCTGCTTGATCTCGGACTTATATCGGCAAACAAACAGGGCAACTCATGGTTCGATACCTTCCGCCATCGAGTGATCTTTCCTATTTTTTCAGTCGGTGGCCAGGTCGTCGGTTTTGGTGGACGCACCCTTGAGAGTGACCCCAAGGCACCGAAATACCTTAATTCGCAGGAGAGCAAGCTCTTTGAAAAATCAAAACTTCTTTATGGACTTCACGCTGCAAAAAATGAGATTCGGCGCATGGAGAACGCCCTGCTCGTTGAAGGATATATGGACGTTCTGGCCCTGCACCAGGCGGGCATGACCAATGCAGTAGCCTCATGCGGCACCTCACTGACACGTTACCAGGCAAAAATCCTCCGACGTTACACCAGCAGGGTTCTTTTCATGTATGATGCTGACCGTGCCGGCCAAAAGTCAATGATGAGCGGTATCGACATCCTGTTGGCAGAGAACCTCACCCCTTTTGTCATCATACTTCCCGAAGGTGACGATCCCGACAGTTTTGTCAGCCGTGAAGGGAGAGAAAAATTTCTGCGGTTTACAGAAGAGAAGATGCTTTCGTTTCAGGATTTTCAGATCCGTTTTTTCCGGGAATCGGGAGACTTTGCAGAACCTGACCTGAAATCAAGAGCGATCAAGGTGATGACACACACGATTGCGCAGATCCCCGACCGAATCCGGCGCGAACTCTACCTTCAGGAGCTGTCGAAAAAGCTTGGTCTGACTCTCTCAGCTCTTCAGGAGTTGCTCGAAAAAGAGGAGGGTGCAACAGAAAACAAGAGGTTGTCGTCCGAAAACCGTCAGGAACTTCCACCTCCAGGCAAACCGGCGCCAAAGATCTCGGTACTTGAAAAAACCTTTTTGAAAGCGCTGCTTGAAAGTACCGGCTATGGAAATGCGGTGCTTGAATTTGCAGCCTCGCACGAAGAGATGCTGGAGCTGCCACACCATGAAGCTCAGGAGATTTTTATCCATCTCATCCGGCGCTACCACGACATCGCCGATCGTCCTGACGAACGGATTAACATTGCGTCTGAAATAAGTTCGTTCGGAACTCCTGAGTCACGGGATCTCGCTTCGGAATTACTGATTGAACAACCGATCAGCAAGAAGTGGCTCGAACAATCCAATGTACACGCTGATAACGCAAAACGATGCCTTGCGATGTTCCTTGATGCGTTCAAAAATCTTATTCTTGAACCGCTGCTCTGTCAAAAAAACAGATTGACTGAGGATATCCGTCTTGAAAGCGATACCGATCGTGAAATAGAGCTCTTGAGGGAAAAAATCATTCTTGATAAGAAAATCCGGAAAACCTCCCTTGACCTCAAAAAAATGATCACTGCCATTCTGGAAGAGAGCTGAACCCTTTGCCCGTTTCACCCTGCACCATTGCAGATGCAGGGTGGGTCAGGAAAATGACTATACCGTGTATCCGTCAATGGGGTTACGCAGGCAAAGCGCCTTGATCTCCTCCCGGACACTGCGACAGAGGTCGGCAACATCAGGCTTTTCGGCAGAGGTGATGACCCTGTCGATAAGCTCGGCAATAAGGACGCTGTCGGCTTCATTCATGCCTCTTGTTGTCATGGCAGGGGTACCGACGCGGATACCGCTCGTGACAAAGGGCGACTTATCGTCAAAAGGCACCATGTTCTTGTTGACGGTTATGCCAGCCGAATGCAGCAGGTTTTCGGCAACCTTGCCGGTAACGTTCTTGCTGCGCAAGTCAAGCAGCATAAGATGGTTTTTGGTTCCGCCACTGACAATTTTGTAACCAAGCTCTGTAAATTTTTCAGCCATTGCTGCAGCATTTTTTATGACCTGGGCAGCATAGTCACGGAATGCAGGCTGCAGTGCCTCGCCGAAAGCAACGGCTTTGCCGGCAATAATATGCATCAGCGGACCTCCCTGAATACCCGGCATCACTTCAGCATCCATAACCTCAGACATCATTTTCAGCCGTGAACCCGTTTTCGTCTTGATGGTAATGCCCATCGGGTTTTCGAAGTCGGAACCCATCATGATCATGCCTCCACGAGGTCCACGAAGAGTCTTGTGGGTCGTGGTGGTCACAAAATGACAATGTGGTAAAGGGTTGCCCAGTAAACCGGCAGCAATGAGCCCTGCAGGATGAGCGATATCAGCCATCAAAAAGGCTCCGACCTTATCGGCAATTACCCTGAAGGCCTTTACATCAAAGCCCTGTGAATAGGCGCTTGCACCACAGATAATCAGTTTCGGACGAACCTGCAGGGCAAGTTCTTCAACCTTGTTCATATCAATACAGCCTGTCTCGCGATCGACACCATAGGAGTGTGCCTCGTACATCTGTCCGGAAAAATTGACAGAACTGCCATGAGTCAGGTGGCCTCCGTGTGACAAATCAAGTCCCATGATGCGGTCACCGGGTTTCAGTACCGAAAAAAGAACCGCCATATTGGCGCTTGAGCCTGAATGAGGCTGCACATTGACATAATCACAGCCAAAAAGCTTTTTCGCCCGGTCACGCGCAAGGTTTTCGGCTATATCAACAAATTCACAACCGCCATAATAGCGTTTGCCGGGATAGCCTTCTGCATATTTATTGGTCATCACTGAACCACAAGCCTGCATGACCGCACGACTGGTGAAATTTTCGGAAGCAATCAGTTCAAGCGTCTCTGTCTGACGGCCGGTCTCTTTGGCAATTGCCTCAAAAAGCTCACTATCCTGTTTTTGAAGGATGTCGGTATCCATCGTCTCTTATTCCTTTTCCTGACGGAAGTTTACGGTTTCGTTGCTGTTTTTTCTATATGAAAATTTTCGGGGCCGAAGGAACAGCCGATCATGTGGCCCAACTTGTCACGTTTTGTGTCCAGATAGAACTGATTCATCGGGTTTGAGGCCATCTCAAGCGGGACGCGCTCAACGATTTCCAGACCGTACCCTTCAAGACCAACCACTTTTTTTGGATTGTTGGTCATCAGCTTCATTTTGCGGACACCAAGATCCTTGAGAATCTGTGCACCAATACCATAATCACGCAGATCGGCTTTGAAACCAAGCTTTTCATTGGCCTCAACCGTATCATACCCTTGATCCTGAAGATTATAGGCTTTCAGTTTATTGATCAGTCCAATACCACGACCCTCCTGCATGAGGTAGATCAACACCCCGCGCCCCTCTTTTTCTATCATGGTGAGCGCAGAAGCAAGCTGGTTGCCACAATCACAGCGAAGTGAGGCAAAGGTATCGCCGGTAGCACACTGCGAGTGAACCCTGACAAGAACCGGCTCGTCAGTGGTTACATCACCCTTCACAAAAGCCATATGGTTATGCTGGTCAGTAAACGATTCATAGGCAATCAGTCTGAACTCCCCGTATATAGTCGGCAATCTTGATTCGACTGCCCGTTGCACCAGTTTATTCCGTTGCATCTGATAGGCAACCAGCTCCTTGATGGTGATCAGCTTCAAACCAAATTTCGCCTTCAGCTTGATCAGTTGTGGAAGCCGGGCCATACTGCCGTCATCGTTCAGAATTTCGCAGAGCAATCCTGTCGGACTGCAACCCGCCAGACGGGCAAGATCGACTGCGGCTTCCGTATGCCCCACACGCCGAAGAACACCCCCATCCATCGCCCGAAGCGGAAATATGTGGCCAGGACGGGAAAAATCATCCGCCGTCGAAGAGAGATCGCCAAGCATTTTGATGGTCATTGCCCTGTCATAAACGGAAATACCAGTAGTTACCCCCTCGGCAATCGCATCAACGGAGACCGTAAAATTGGTCTCATGCTGGGAGGTATTTCTCTGAACCATCGGATCAAGCTGCAGCTCTTTGGCGCGATCCATGGTGACAGCAACGCAGAGCAGCCCCCGCGCCTCCCTCGTGATAAAATTTACCATTTCATTGGTCACCTTGTCGGCAGCGCCAATAAAATCGCCCTCATCCTCACGATCCTCATCATCAATAACAATGACCAGTTTTCCCTGACGAATATCTTCAAGAGCGGCATCAATAGTATCGAAATTCTTTTTATCCATGCTTCTTTATTACACCTTTTTTCAAAACGAATAAGAGAGGAAGAATCAGCAATGTAAAAAAATCCCTAACCATTTTCATTGGGCAAAAAAAGAAGAAGAGAGAGGCGCAATCGGGTACTTTGAGAAGCATGAGCATTTTTGTATAATGCATCGGCTTTTCTATTCCCAAGAGGCAAATTGTTACCTTTATCCAGCTCTGTGCTGAGGCATCTTAAACCTGATCAAGATTGCATGACCATTCAAGCTTCCGTCCTGACACAGGAGGTTATTGACCTTTCCAGGAAATTCCCGAAAGAGTGGCTTCTGAAAGCCAAGCAGAACGGGTTTTCCGATTTTCAGCTTGCCACCATTTTCAATACTCCCGAACCCTCCATACGAGCGCTCAGAAAACATTACGGTGTTGAATCTGTCTTCAAGACTGTCGACACCTGCGCAGCAGAATTCGATGCAAAAACCCCTTACCACTATTCGACCTATGAGGAGGAGAATGAGTCGGTCTCCTCTGACCGGAAAAAGGTGATTATCCTTGGCGGTGGCCCTAACCGGATCGGACAGGGCATTGAGTTTGACTACTGTTGTGTGCAGGCGGTCTTTGCCCTGAGGGAGGCTGGCTACGAAACCATTATGGTTAACTGCAACCCTGAAACCGTTTCTACCGATTACGATATAGCCGATAAACTCTACTTTGAGCCACTCACCTTTGAGGACACCATCCGCATTATTGAGCATGAAAAACCGCTCGGCGTTATTGTAAGCTTTGGAGGCCAGACACCGCTGAAACTTTCAGAAAAACTGCATGAGGCTGGCGTAACCATTCTCGGTACCTCCTCAAAAGGGATTGACCTGGCCGAAGACCGCAAAAAATTCGGAGCCCTTCTTGAAGAACTTGCTATCCCCCATCCCGAATACGGAACGGCCATAAATCTCGAAGAGGCCAAGGAGATTACCCGGCGAATCGGCTACCCTGCCCTTGTCAGGCCAAGTTACGTTCTCGGCGGGCGGGCGATGAAAATCGTCTACAGTGACGACTCACTGAAAGAGTATATCGATCAGGCTCTTTTCATTACCGAAAAATATCCCCTCCTGATCGACCGCTTTCTTGAAACTGCCGTTGAGTTCGATATTGATGCCATTGCCGACAGCACAGATTGCGTCATCAGCGGCATCATGCAACACGTTGAAGCTGCCGGTATTCACAGCGGCGACTCAACATCCATTCTGCCCTATTACAATATCAGTCCAAAGGCCATCGCCACCATGAAGGCCTATACCCGCACATTGGCAGCAAACCTTAAGGTCGTTGGACTGATGAACATTCAGTATGCGGTGCAGAATGAGAGCGTCTATGTCATTGAGGTCAATCCAAGAGCAAGCAGAACGGTGCCGTTTGTCGGCAAGGCAACTGCAATTCCTGTTGTTAAAATTGCTACGCGCGTCATGCTTGGAGAAAAGCTCAGCGACCTGCGCCAGGAGTATGATCTGAAAGATTGCGATGAGCTCGGAATGAAACACCTCGCAATCAAGGAACCGGTCTTCCCGTTCTCCAAGTTTGTCAAGTCAGGGGTCTATCTGGGCCCTGAAATGCGCTCTACCGGTGAAGCCATGAGCCTTGCCGACGAGTTTCCGGAAGCCTTTGCCAAGGCATATCAGGCTGCAAACATGCATCTGCCACTTTCGGGAGCGGTCTTCATCAGCGTCAATGACCAGGATAAAAACCCGCGCATTCTTGCTATTGCCCAGTCACTTTACCGCATGGACTTCGACCTGATTGCCACAGAGGGAACACACAGCTTCCTGACCAAAAACGGCATTGAATGTAAAAAGGTCTTCAAGGTCGGCGAAGAGGGCAGGCCAAACATCTTCGATATTATCAAACACGGCAAGATCAATTTTGTCATCAATACCCCGAGAGGTGAAAAAGCGCTGCATGATGAAGAGGCCATTGGAGCCGCATCAGTGCTGAACAATGTACCCTTTGTGACCACCATCGAAGCCGCAGAAGCGTCGGTACAGGCAATCGACTGCATACGCCATCAGGAATTCGGGGTCAAAAGTCTTCAGGAGTATGCCTCCTACCGCAACAAATAGAGGGAGCCTCAAGAGCATTATACGCCTCCGTCAAACGAGGCGTTCACCAAACAGCTATTCGCCATGCCCGAAACACTCCATAAACATCTCGACGAGTCGATAAAACTTGAACTGAACCTTGCAACGCTCTACACCCTTTTTCATGACTCTTTTGCGGAGGATGAGGATTTCTGGTGGGATCTTGCAATGGAGGAGAGAGGTCACGCATCGCTGCTCCAGCAAGAGAAAAAGCAACCCCAGCAAAAAGAGTTCTTTCCTGAAAACCTGTTGGCCAAAGACCTGCAATCTCTTGTTGACTCCAACACAAGAATTTCAAAACTGATCAGCAGCTATAAAGAGCAGCCACCCTCAAGAGAGATGGCATTGCATACGGCGCATGATCTTGAACTGGCGGCTGGAGAATCCCATTTCCAGCAATTTCTTGACAGCCCCACGAGTTCACCTGCTGCGAACATCTTCAAGCAGCTCAACCAGGAAGATTGCGATCATGCCGCAAGAATCCTTGAGTACATGAAGCAGAACAACATCGCTGCAGAGGGAAACGAATAACTCATCAAGAAACAGGTACAAGAGCCGGGCGGCGGCTTATCCGGAGAGGCCAAAATTGATAAATTTCTGGCTGAACTCTCCCTGCCCGGCAATAAGCAGTTCACTGTAGCGCTGCGGAGTGTAACGGAAACTGCCTCCGTTGATGAAAGTTATTCCGTTGACCACATAGGATTGAAAACGGTGAAAATGGCCATGGAGCACCAGTTTTGCCTGCATGGTCTGCATAAGGGCAAGAAACTCTTCCCGATTTTTCAGCTCCATGGTCCAGTCGAAAGCCTGGTCGATCAGGGAATCCGTTCCATATACCCGGTAAGCATGATGGCATAACCCGATCACGAAACACTCTTTCAGAGAGGCAAGAGTACTTTGTGCACTCAGGGCGCGTAACTGCCCTGCACTGATGACGCCTCTGGCTCCAAGCGGATTATCGGCAGGATACCAGGGGTAAACGGAATTAAGTGCAACAAAAGCGATCCTTACCGATGGGTAGTTGATGATTTTGACAAAAGGAAATGCCCTCTCTCCATGCTCTTCACCGGATATCAGCTCCTGAAAAAAAGTGCAAAACGCAGCCATCTTGCGATCAAAAGCCTTTTTTCTGAGCAGCGGAAGGGGGTTCAATGCGTTATAAAATCGCATCTCCTCTTCCAGATTGATCAAATCGTGATTGCCGGCAATAACTGTCGTCTTATCCCAGTGATACAAACCATGGCTCTCCAGTTTTTCCTTGACAATACGCCACTCTTCCGGGTTGGAACTGTTGCTTAGATCGCCGGTAATGACCAGATGATCGAATCCTGAAATATTGAAATGAGCAAACAGTCGATCAAGATCGTCAAGCTGGCGTCGATCCTGTTTACCCAAAATATGAAGGTCCGATATATGCGCTATTTTTATGGGCTCTGTAATCAATTTTTTTAGGCTTGCGGTTTTTAATTCTAAAACAGTAAATTGGCCATAGATTTACCAAGTGGCATGAGTTCACATGCCACAATATACAGCCTTTCTTCAACCTGCTTATGCATGGCAATTATCATTCCTGTTAATTATGCAAAATAAAATAACCTCGCTTAATAAACTCTCAAGAAATCTCTGGTGGTCGTGGGATACAGAAGCAAAACAGCTTTTTGAGGAGCTCTCTCCTCTGCTCTGGGAGAGAAACAATCACAATCCCGTAGAACTCCTGCGACACATCTCCAATGATGAACTTCAGGCCCGTTGCCAGTTCGAATACGGCGACAAAATTGATCAGGTCTATGCACGTTATACTGCCTACCTGAACGACAAGAACACCTGGGCAGCAAATAACGCTCCTGAACTGGTCAAAGATCCGGTTGCCTACTTCAGCGCTGAGTTTGGTATCCATGAAAGTGTCAGAATTTATTCCGGCGGTCTTGGTGTTCTTGCCGGAGACCACCTGAAATCTGCCAGTGATCTCGGCATCAGCTTTATCGGCATAACCCTGTTTTACAAAGAGGGCTACTTCCGCCAGTACCTCAATCATGATGGCTGGCAGATGGAAGACTATCCCCTGCAGTCGGCCGAAAACCTTCCGATCGAAAAAGTCACCGATGCTAACGGTGAAGATCTGATCATCTCGGTCAATATAGCACAAAGCGAAGTTTTTGCACAGGCTTGGCGCCTCAAGGTAGGCAGGGCAACACTTTACCTGCTTGATACCAATATTGCTGCCAATGAGCCTCACTATCGTGATATCTGTTGCAGGGTTTATGGAGGCGACCAGAATATGCGTATCAATCAGGAAATCCTGCTCGGTATCGGCGGCGTTAAACTGCTTGATAAACTCGGCGTCACGCCAACGGTCTATCACATGAACGAAGGCCACTCGGCATTTCTGACGCTCGAACTGCTCGCCAAGGAACTTGCAAAGGGCTCGACACAGCAAGAGGCCATGGCAACGGTTCGCTCGCGTTGCGTCTTCACCACGCACACGCCGGTTCCTGCAGGTCATGACCGTTTTTCGAGAGACATGATGCACTACACTTTCGATAAATACCTCTCTGCCATCGGAATTAATTTCGATGATCTGATGATGCTCGGTTCTGAAGACAAAGGCAATATCTATGGCCTCTTCACCATGACAGTGCTCGCACTGAATCTGTCACGCTCTGCAAACGGTGTATCGAAATTGCACGGAGAGGTTTCACGCGTTATGTGGCAACATCTCTATCCCGGTAAGAGTGTTGATGAGGTGCCGATTGGCCATATCACCAACGGCGTGCACGCCAGTAGCTGGACATGCGGTTATACCGACAGCTTCTGGAAGAAATTCGCAGTCAGCGTTGATGAAATGTCTCTCTCACGCGAAGCGGCTGAAGCTGTTCTGGCGAAGGTAAGCGACAGTGAGCTCTGGGCGCTGCGCTACATCCTGAAACGCAATCTTATCGACTTCATTGACCGCTATCTGGCAAACCAGCTTTTTCACCAGCACATCAATTCGTACCAGAACGAATACGATACCCTGAGATCAGCACAAAACACCTTTTCTCCCGATGTGCTGACCATAGGCTTTGCAAGGAGGTTTGCCACCTACAAGCGCGCACCACTTATTTTCAGAGACCTTGACCGCCTTGATAAAATCATCAATCATGCGACCATGCCGCTGCAGATTGTTTTTGCAGGAAAAGCTCATCCGCACGATGATGCAAGAAAGGACTATATCCGCCAGATCGTCCAGCACTCACGCAGGCCACAGTTCAGCGGCAAGGTTATCTTCCTTGAAAACTATAACCTCGGTGTTGCCAAGCGGATGGTTTCGGGCGTTGACGTATGGCTGAACACACCGGTAAGACCGATGGAAGCAAGCGGTACCTCCGGCGAAAAGACCGTTCTGCATGGCGGACTGAATTTCAGCGTCCTTGATGGCTGGTGGCCAGAAGCCTATAATGGCGAGAACGGCTTTTCCATCGCCAACGGTGAATGCTTTGAAAACAATGAGGAGCAGGACAGTTTTGATGCGGAGAAAATGTACACTGTTCTGGAAAAACAGCTCATTCCGGCATTTTACGAACGCAACGAGCAGAACATACCGGAAAAGTGGATTAACAAGATTCGGAGCGCCATTGCAACAATCGCACCGGAATACAATACACACAGAATGGTACGGGATTATGCAACCAAGTACTATCTCAACAAGAAAGAGAACTGATAAGAAGATCTGCATCCCCTTTTTATTCCTGGCTGGCAAACGCCGGTCAGGAGTAGAATTGTTCCCATCCCGGTCAAGCATCGCTATACCATGAGCCAACACCAAACTGCACTCTCTCTCGGCAGAGGACTTGATCTGCAATCACCGGTACTTCTTGCCTCAGGCACCGTCTCATACGGCGAAGAACTCAGTCAACTCTGCGATCTTTCCAAAATCGGTGGTATCGTAACCAAAGCAATTTCCCTCGAACCAAGAATGGGCAATCCCCCGCAGCGCATTGCTGAAACGCCATCAGGCATGATCAATGCAATCGGATTGGCCAATGTAGGGGTAGAGAGGTTCATAACAGAAAAAGTCCCCTTTCTCCGCCAGCTCAAGACGGCCGTAATCGTCAATATTGCGGGGCGTTCAATCGACGATTACTGCGAAGTGGTATCACGACTTGACGAAGTCGATGGGCTGAATGGCTATGAAATCAACCTCTCCTGCCCGAACGTCAAGGGAGAGTGTATGATTATGGGGGTAAGCCGGGATGCAACCTTTGAGATTGTCTCGGAACTGCGCAGGATCACCAACCGGCATCTCATGATCAAACTGACGCCGAACGTCACCTCTATTAGCTCGATCGCCCTTGCGGCAGAAGAGGCTGGTGCAGACTCCCTCTCTCTCATCAATACGGTAGTTGGCATGGCAATCAACTCTAAGACCCGAAGGCCGTTGTTGAAAAACATCACCGGAGGACTTTCAGGACCGGCTATCAAACCGATTGCCCTTGCAAAAGTATGGGAGGTTTACAACGCCGTAACCATTCCACTTGTTGGCATGGGTGGTATTGCAAGCTTTGAGGATGCCATGGAGTTCCTTCTTGCAGGGTCAAGGGCCATACAGATTGGAACCATGAATTTCGTCTACCCTGACATCGGCGAAAAGATCGCCACGGCTATTGAACAGTACTTTTCAACTCCGGGAGCCCCTTCTCTGAGAGAGTACAGCGGGAGTCTTCTTGTCGATTAACCCTGTCGTCCAGCTCCCCTTTTATTCGAAAAATATCTCTTTGTACGCGGTACGGTGATTTTTGAAGTCGGGCGTCGGTACTCCCGATTAAGGCGATTGCGGGAAAAGAGGGATGGATTGACAAGCTGTGCGATAATACGGGATTCCGATTCCCGAATATCAACATCCGAAGGCCCAACGTCAGACAACAGCTTGACAATCAGCGGTGCGCATTCGAAGGCAATAAAAAGCAGGGTAATAAAAAAAATGGCGTCGGCAGAAGAGCGACTCACATCGTTCGACGAATGGGTAAGCTCGCCCAGCGCCCAGTTTCGGTCGGCAAAACCGGCATGAGCGGCTTTCCTGTCGAGCAGTTCATCGCTCAGCATCATCTGATTATTGATCCCCTCTACAGCTTTCTGCTGGTTCATGAACTCCTGAAGAGAGGCAAGTTTACTGGCAAGAAATTCAATGCGTGCCTGTTTAACCATCACAACCTGCTCCTTGTTTTTGGCATAGGTGCCATATCCCTCAACACCGGACGTTGTAGAGGTTCGGGAACCAAACACCTCCTCCTTCAGCTCCTCACGCAGACGATTTACCTCATGGCTCAGCCCGTCATACTCCTCCTGGTACGTTTTGATCTGGGCAAGTTCAAGAGCATATTTCTGCCGAAAAGAGTCCTGTACTTTGGCTATCCGCTCTTTCTGGTCAGAAAGATAGCGTGCCCTTAACTGTTCATGAATCTCCTTGTCGAATATTTTCAACTCCAGTGGACGAGCAATGACAAGAGCAATAAGCACCGCAAAAACCAGCCTCGGGGAGGCCTGATAAAATTGTTTCAGCCCTTTCGAACTCTTTTTGATACTTGAAACGATATAGCGATCAAGATTGAAAATTGCCAGACCCCAGAGAAGTCCAAACAGCACAGACCATAATTCAGCAAAAGGACTACCGGCAAAAACAAAATAGAGTGCATACCCACCCGACAAACCGGCGAAAAGCGCAGTAAAAAGAATCGTTGCACCGATACCGGAATATTTGCTGTATTCGGTCGGGTATTTCTCAATCATAACGAGCGGGGTTCCGGCACATATCCAGAAAAAACGCTGTAATCGTGAAAAGGTCATGCAAGTACTCTCCATTCCTTCTGCGTTAACAAAATTTCCACACTCTCACCCCTATACCCTGTTAAGTTAACCTGCCACAGCATAACAACCAATCAGGAAAAGCACTCTCTTTTTACCTGTTTGTTCCATAGAGTGATCTGCCAACATGCGGCTCTGATATTTCCATGATTTATTCTATCTTTGTTGCCTGCATTTTTAACCCTATTAAACCCCTCTTGCCATGCGTATTGGAATTGGTATCGATGTACACCCTTTTGCAGAGGGCCGAAAGCTTGTGATCGGAGGCGTTCACATCCCCGGACATAATGGACTTGACGGCCACAGCGATGCCGATGTTCTGCTTCATGCCGTCAGTGATGCCCTGCTTGGTGCAGCAGCCCTGGGAGACATCGGGTTGCACTTTCCCAACACAAGCCAGGAGTTCAAGGATATCGACAGCATGATTCTGCTTAAACAGGTCAGAAAGCTGCTTGAAAAGCATGGTTACCAGACGGTTAACATCGACGCCATGCTGCTTCTTGAAGAGCCCAAAATTGCCCCCTACATTACCGGGATGCGCAAAAACATTGCACGCTGTCTCGATATTGAGATCGGAATGGTCTCGGTCAAAGCTACCACCAATGAAAAACTGGGCTACATCGGACGTGAAGAGGGAGCGGCGGCACATGCCGTCTGCATTATCCGTTCGCTCTAACCCCCGACTTCACCCCTGAGAATACTGACCGGAACATAACGTGTCGCCTTTCTTGCCGGGCTCCATGAGGAGAGCACGGCAATGAGGATACCAAAAACGATCACAATCAGATGAGCGTCAGGCATTTCGATAAGATTGATCCGGTCACTTTTCAGCACTCCTGCCGTGCTTGCCTCGAAACGGATGGAGGCAACAAGCTTGCAGATGAGATGGCCGGCAGGACTGCCGATGAGTACTCCGAGGAGGCCAATCATAAACCCTTCGAGCATGAAAATGCGCATGATGTTCCCCGCCGGCATACCCATGGAACGCATGATGGCAATATCCTTGACTTTCTGCAAAATAACTGTCGTCATGACAGATGAGACACCAAGACCCGCCACAATAAAAACAAACCCGACAAGAACCAGAGTAATCAGTCCGTTGCGGTTGTAAAACTCAATAACATTCCGGTTGGTTTCATCCCAACTCTCGCTTTTATAGCCACTGAGCGCTTCCACTCTGTCGGAGGTCTCCTGGGCACGCTCAACGTGCGCCGTTCTCAGTCCGACGCCACTCACTGAGTTGGAGGCAATCCCCTCCATCCTCTGGGCAAAAGGGAGATTGACATAAGCCTCCCGTTCATCCTTTGCATTAAAACCGCTGCTGAAACGTCCCACTAGCGTTACAGGGAACTCTTCGCTGTTTTTTGTCACAAGCACAATTCTGTCGCGATAACCGACATTCAGTTTCTTTGCAAGAAGATCACCGACAAGCACACCATTCGGTGTAGCGGCCAGCTCATCAAGGGCATTTTTCTCAATCAGGTTCTTCTTTAACCCCGCTATCTCAGCCTCAAGACGGGGTACGACACCCCGGGCAATACAGGGAGTAAAGCGGGTTTTGTTGCGGGCAATCACTTTACTGAGCACGAAAGGAGAGATGCTCTGAAGCTCCTTGACCGGCTTGATGCTCTCAATAACCTCGCTATAGTTCTTGATTACCTCCTGTTCATCCAGATTGATATTTTTCGTCACCATCGAAACCATGACCCCATGCTGCCCAATGATGTTGTCAGGCACCAGCGGCACGACCCTTTCTGCGCTGATCACCACATGCGGCGCCGTATCAATAACCTTGGCCACCACGTTTGATGAGGAGCCCCGTGATACGGCAATAGTGGTCACCAGCATAGCCGAGCCAACGGCAACACCAAGAGCCGTAAGGAGTGTCTGGCGTTTTCTCTCCCGTAAATGCACAAAAGCTATCCTCGCCTGATCTCTGTAGTTCATGAAAACATGTATAGTTCAGTCATCTTCTGACACACGGTCTGTTATTAAATTTTTAGACTTGTCGTGGAAAAATGACACAAAAAATCTATCTTGACTGCACGAAGCGGGAAAGGTTACCCCCCGACAAATAAATAAATTTGACCATTAAATACTAACCTTGGCATTGAAATAGGAGAGCATAACTGTGAAAAAAATTGGTATCCTCACAAGCGGTGGGGATTGCGGCGGACTTAATGCGGTGCTGAAAGGCGCAGCAATGATGGCTCTCTCAAAAGGGCTGGAACTTTATATCATTCCTAACGGCTATGCCGGTTTGTACAACCTCGTCGACCAGGAGAGCATTGTCCGGCTCGACCAGGTTCGGCTCGACCGGTTTGACGCAAGTTTTGCCGGCTCCGAAGCAGGTCATTCGAGAGTCAAGATCAAGGCGATTAGCAATCCTGAAAAATACAACCGCATCAAGGCCGGTATGAAAAAATTCGACATTGATGCACTTGTTATCAGTGGAGGAGACGATTCAGGCAGCGTCATGGTCGATTTAAACCAGCAGGGCATTCAGTGCATCCATGCACCGAAAACCATGGATCTCGACCTCCAGACCTATTCGGTCGGCGCCGACTCAACCATCAACCGCATCGCACAATTTGTGCATGACCTTAAAACGACGGGTAAAACCCACAACAGGGTTCTGGTCACGGAAGTATTCGGCCGTTATGCAGGCCATACGGCCTTCCGCAGCGGTGTAGCGGCTGAAGCTGACTGTATTCTCATACCCGAGATTCCGGCAAACTGGGATATTGTTTACGAACACCTCGCAGAGCGCTTTACCCGCAGAATCAGGGAGAGCGATGTCCACAGCGGAACCTATACCATTGTTGTTGCAGAGGGACTGAAAAATGCTGACGGCAGTGATATTGTCGATGAGTCCGCAGGCATTGATGCATTCGGTCACAAAAAACTCGCCGGAGCGGGGAAATTTACCTGCCAGCAGATTCAGAAAAGAATGAAAGCTGACCCGGCCATGCCAATTTTCATGAAAGAGACCGGCATGTTCGTTGAAGGTGTCTATGAAATTCCGGAAGTACGTGAAATTCATCCCGGCCACCTTGTCCGTTCAGGCAACTCTTCAGCATACGACATCAACTTCGGTTTTGAAGCCGGTGCAGCAGCCATACTGCTCCTGCTCGATGGCAAAACCGGCGTCACCATCTCCAAGGTCAAGGGACGTAAAGTAGAGTTCATTGAATCAAGCAAGGCGATTGTGCAACGCCATGTTGATCTCGATCAGGTCGCCTTGTACGAGTCACTCGGCATCTGTTTCGGCAGAAAGGCCAGCGCCTACGAACCGATTCTGCGTGAAGTCGAAGGCGTTTACGAAAGAATCTACTGACCTTTTCACGATTTCGGACATAAAAAACCCCGCAACAGAACGCGGGGTTTTTATATCTTGGAGTTTGCTCCTGCTAATGCCATTAACACCCAATGCCTGCACCATGAACAAGTCTGCTAAAATCTGGATGAACGGCGAACTGATTGACTGGATTGACGCGAAAATCCACATTCTGTCCCATGTTGTCCATTACGGTTCATCTCTCTTTGAAGGAATCCGCTGCTATGAAACCCTGAAGGGTTCAGCAATTCTTTTTCTCGACGAACATATCAAACGCCTCAGAGACTCGGCTAAAATATACCGTATTGAAATTCCATACTCCGAAAAAGAGCTGAAAGAGGCCATCATCAGCACCATCCAGGCCAACAATCACAAATCATGCTACATCCGTCCGCTGGTCTATCGCGGGCAGGGAGCTCTGGGAGTCAACCCGCACCGTGCCTCCATTGAGGTCGCCATTGCTACCTGGGAGTGGGGAACCTATCTGGGAGAAGATGTGCTTGAAACCGGTGTTGACGTCCGCGTCTCCTCGTGGAACCGCCCGGCCCCCAACACCCTTCCGGCATGGGCAAAAGCGGGTGGCAATTACCTGAACTCCCAGCTCATCAAAATGGAAGCGCTGATGGACGACTATGCAGAAGGGCTTGCACTCGATGTGAACGGTTATGTTTCCGAAGGAAGCGGCGAAAACATTTTTGTCGTTCGGGATGGCATCATCTATACCCCCATGTCGGGTCAGTCAATACTTCCCGGCTTTACCCGTTACGCCATCATGCACATTGCAAAAGAGCATGGCTACGAAGTTCGTGAAACACTGATTCCCAGGGAAGCGCTCTATATTGCTGACGAGATCTTCCTGACCGGCACAGCGGCTGAAATCACTCCAGTCAGAAGCGTCGATAAATACCCGATCGGCAATGAAAAACGGGGCCCGATTACCGAAATCCTGCAGGCGAGTTATCTTAAAATCGTCCAGACCGGTGAAGATCCCTACAACTGGCTAACCTTTATCTGAGCACGGCAAAATCTCGCATGAGCTGGAAAAACATTATCGGTCAAAAACAGCAGATCCGCGTTCTGCAAAATGCACTTGAAACAGGACGTTTTGCTCATGCCTACCTTTTCACCGGCCCCGACGGGTCGGGGAAAGAGTCGGTAGCCTTCGAAATCGCCTCTCTGCTCAACTGCCAGAATGCGGCAACCGATGTGCACAAAGGTTCATGCGGAACATGCCCCGACTGCCTGCAAATCCAGTCGTTCATGCATCCCAATGTGGAGTATATTTTTCCGGTAGAATCCGCCCTGCTTGATCCGGGAGACTCCGCAAAAAAAGAGAACAAGCGTTTTACCGATGCCAAAGAACGCTATGATGCCCTGCTCGAACAAAAAAAAGAGAACCCCTACCTCTCCCCCGCCATGGAGCGCTCCATGGGCATTCTGACCGAACAGATTATCTCCCTGCAGCATAAGGCACTGTTTATGCCGAGTGAGGGGAGCAAAAAGATCTTCATTATTTCACAGGCTGAGCGACTGCACCCATCGGCGGCAAACAAGCTCCTCAAGCTGCTCGAAGAGCCCCCCGCCCACGTGGTTTTCATTCTTGTCTCATCCAGACCGGAAGCGCTGCTGCCCACCATCCGTTCACGATGCCAGGCCGTCAGGTTTTCACGCATTACCCCCCAGGAGCTGCGACTCTGGCTGCAGGAAAACCGTCCGGAGATCAAGGAACCCGAGCTGAGCTTTATCGTCAGCTTTTCAAGAGGCAACCTTCGCCTTGCCTGGGAGCTCATCAACAACCGCAGCAACGATTCATCAGAAACGCCAACCATTCTTCTCCGTAACCAGGCGCTCGACTATCTGCGCCAGGTACTCACCCCCAGCCGCTTTCACGAAGCCATCACCTCATGCGAGCAGAGCGCCAAAAACCTCTCGCGCAGCGACCTGACCCTCTTTCTTGCCGCACTCCTGCTCTTCTTTCAGGATGCCAACCATCGCCGGATCAACCCCGACTTTCAGGAGCTGAATAACCCCGACATCAGCGAAGCCATCAACCGTTTTGCAAAAAACTTCCCCAACCCGGATTACTTCCAAATCTCAACCATCACCGAAGAGGCCATCCGCGCCATCGAACGCAACGCCAGCCCGCTCCTCGTCATGGCCTCTTTTACGGCTGAAATCAAGGGATTGCTGCAGAAGGCGTAAATTTTGTGGATTTGCTTCGTATCCCACTATATACACACACTGAACTATCATAATTTTTACATATAAACGACATATATAATATGTAATATTCAAATTATTTCTTTGTAATGAAATATAATACAGGTAACATGGGCGTATTGTTTACCGCGTTAACACGTATTATCAATCATTTAATCAAGAAATAGTATGGCTACTCCATCAATGGTTGCTGGCTCTCTTGCAAGTTGGGAATACCTTGCTTCCCACACCGATTTAATGACATGGCTTCGTGCTGATGGCGTAACAGACGCTGACTCGGCTACGGCAACGAGGCATTACATTGAGCATGGAATTAGCGAAGGACGTACCATAACCTTTAATGCATGGGAGTATCTTGCCTCCAACCCGGACTTGATGAATTGGCTTCGTGCTGATGGCGTCACCGATGCCGATGCTATCACTGCGGCTAAGCATTTCATTGGATATGGATATAATGAGGAACGTACCATAACCTTTAATGCATGGGAGTATCTTGCCTCCAACCCGGACTTGATGAATTGGCTTCGTGCTGATGGCGTCACCGATGCCGATGCCATCACGGCAGCGAAGCATTTCATTGGATATGGATATGATGAAGAGCGTACCATCACCTTTGATGTATGGGAGTATCTTGCCTCTAACCCGGACCTGATGAATTGGCTTGGAGCTGATGGCATAACTGATGCTGATGCCATCACGGCAGCGAAGCATTTCATTGCATATGGATATAATGAGGGCCGTACAATGATTTTCGATGCTGCGGCATATCTTGCATCCTATGAAGATTTGCGGAATGCATTCGGAAATGATACTCTTGCTGCCACAATACATTATGTGACATATGGATATAGGGAAGGTCGTGCAGTAAATAACTACCACCCAACACTTACCGTCGACAATGCCATAGTCACTATGGCTGAAAACCATGTTTCCGGTGCAATTATCGGCGCTGATGCCGATGCGACCGATGCAGATGGCAACACCATCACCTTCAGCCTGGTAAATGCACCTGCCAATAGCAGCGGTAACGCACTGTTCAGCATTGATGCTGCAACAGGCCAGATAAACCTTACAGCAGCAGGAGCTGCAAGTATCGACTATGAATCATCTATTAAAAGCTATACGTTGCAGGTTATGGCCAGCGATGGCGTCGCCGCTCACAATGAAATAAAAACCATCACGCTCAACCTGACCAACGTTGACGAGATCGCCCCTGTTATCACCACTGCCGCCACACAATCTGTGGCTGAAAACACAATCCTGGTCGCCGCACTAACATCAACCGACGTCGATTCTGCTGACACACCTGCGATATTCAGCATCACCGGTGGCACAAACGCAGCATTGTTCGAGATCGTTGCCGGAAACCTCCAGTTCAAGGCCGCTCCCGATTACGAAACCGGCGCCCATAGCTATGAAGTAACTGTAACTGCTACAGACGGGACAAACAGCACAGCAAAAACCATTACAGTCGGCATTACTGACGTTAATGACGTAACCCCTGTCATCACCACAGCCGCTGCCCAGACGGTAGCTGAAAACACAACTCTGGTTGCTGCACTGACATCAACCGACGTCGATACTGCAGGCACGAACCCGGCGATATTCAGCATCACCGGTGGCACAGACGCAGCGTTATTCGAGATCGTTTCAGGAAACCTCCAGTTCAAGGCCGCTCCCGATTACGAAACCGACGCCCACAGCTACGAAGTAACGGTAACTGCTACCGACGGCACAAACAGCACAGCAAAAACCATTACAGTCAACCTGACCGATATTTTCGAAAATACAGGTTTACTGCTTGAAGGAGACAGTAATGATAACCGACTTACCGGAGGCACCGGTAACGACACCCTTGTTGGCGGTAATGGCAATGATATCTTGAGAGGCGGCGCCGGAACAGATAGTATGGATGGTGGCGCTGGTGACGATACCTTTGTCATTGTTGGCGATCTTTCTGGCGGCGGAAAAGTGGGTTCCCCTGAAGATACTGTAGCACTTGGGCACCCCCTTTCTGATCTGAACGGTCAGGATCTGAATGAGGATAACAACGGCGCTGTGGAAACGATTGTCGGTGGAGAAGGAAACGATACGCTTTACGTCTATGGTACTGCCGATCTTTCCCACTATGTAATTTCCGGCATTGAACATTTTGAGATACGCTCTTACGTTACATTCAGCCAAAGCTTTCTTGATAACCTGATCGCAACAGGAGGAGTCACCTTGACCGGTGATGGATCCAGTACGATTGTCTTGACTGGTGGCACTGCAGCCGATCCACTGATTATTGATTTAACCACTACAGATGCAGCTATTCTTGCGCGTATCGGCCAAATTTCATTGGGTGAGCATGTTATTCTGAGAATCAATGACCTTGACCAGTTGGGAGGAGCAAGGATTCTTACTGGATCAGGCACAATTGAAGCTCTCTCAGGAAGCCTTGATATACCTTCGACTTATATACTGACGGATACCTTGCAGGTTGTGAATATCACTCTTGATAATCCGGAAATAATGTCTGTTATCAATGGTGAACATAGAGACCTGGATAACAATGGAGTATTCGACACAATTTTTGGTACAAATGACAATGATTACATAATTGGTACAGCGTTTGATGATACCCTTGATGGCTTAAACGGTGATGATCTATTATCAGGCAAAGAGGAAAACGACACATTCAAAATCAACGGTAGTGGTGAAAAAACAATTATTGACAGTGGTGGTGATCATGATACCCTTGATCTTTCCGGGTCTGTTTCTGGCGCCTCGGTTAATTTAAGTGATGGAGGTACTGCCGGCAGTGCTACCATAATTTTAGGCAGTGGAACAACCGCCATTACAAAACAGGCGATAGATTTATTCCTTCTTCAGGATATTTCAGGTTCTTATGGCGACGATATTGCAAATTTGAAACAAATTATTGCTACTCCTGATGGATTGGCTGAAGATATTCGCAATATACAACCAGACAGCTTTTTTGGTCTTGGTATCTTCAATCCTCCAAGTGGAACAAATCCATATTATGAAACACTGTTGCCGTTATCAGTTGATCTTAATCTATTTAAGGATGCAGTAAATCAACTTGGAATATGGGGTGATGAGGAGTTGCTTACTGCAATCAGGACAGTTGTTGATCGGGCAGAAACTGCTGAAATAGGATATGGAAGAAACGCACTGCGGATTTTGTTGATTTCCACCGATGAACCATTCTATGAAGATATTCCGATAAATATTCCGCAGTTGGCTGCTGATATGCAGGCAGTTGACATCTATCCTGTTTTTCTTGTTACAAATGATTTGGTTTCATATTACGAAGACTTTGTCGTTCAACTGGGTGTCGGTGATGTCGTTGGCATGGCATCAAACAGCAGCGATATCTTGTCGGCAATTAACAGCGCATTTGTAAATTACAAACATGACTTTATCGAAAATGTCAAAGGCACTGCCTATGACGACACCCTTACCGGAAACAGCCTTGATAACCACATTGACGGTGGCGCCGGTGATGACATATTGAAAGGTCTTGTCGGAAATGACACCATTGATGGCGGTAAGCGCTCAACAATAAATTATTCCGTAATATAAGGGCAAGAAGGTAAACACAAACACCTGCCCTTGTAAATCATGAAGTTAAGTTACTTTGAATTATCTGCCATCGATCGTGCAAAGCTACAACAAATTGTGGCAAAAGGAAGAGATTGGCAAGCACGTCATCGGGCTCAAACACTGTTATATTTCAACGACGGGTTGAGTGCAAAGACCATCGTGGCATTGCAAGACCTGAATATCGATACGGTTTATGACCGACGTAAGAACTGGTTATCAAAGGGGTTTGCTGCTTTATATGACAGGCATCGAAGCGGCGCACCTCCGAAACTAAACGCCATTCACCTTGAACAGATCACGATTTGGGCGGAAAAGGAAGCACTGACAGCTCCAGCGATAGTGGCTCGGTTAAAGGAAGAGTGCAATGTAAACGTGAGCGTTGGTACCGCAACTAATGCGTTGAAAGCACTTGGTTTTGTCTGGAAACGTACACGCCTGTGGTTAAAAAAAAACGAGATGAAGTCCGGTTTCGACAAGCACAGTTAGAAATAGAATTGATGAAAGATGAAGTCGAACGCGATGAGAGGATCTTAGCCTTTGTAGATGAGACTGGTTTCGCACTGGCCCAGCCAAACCGCAGCGCCTGGACTCCGATAGGCAAATGTCACAAGATTGACGCCAACCGGGGAAAACGCCTGAATGTCATCGGAGCCATGCTCTCAACGGGTGATTTGTTCTCAGTTGCGCTGTGGCAAACAACAGATTCACTTATATTTACCGGCTTTCTTGGTCTGCTGATGAACTACGTGGGTAAACCTTTAACGGTCATTCTGGACAATGCGTCATTCCATAAAGCGAAAGCGGTTCAACCGATGTTAAAGGTGCTGGCTCAAAAGGGGCTGACTCTTTATTTCTTGCCACCTTACAGTCCAGAACTCAATCGAATTGAAAAGTATTGGCACAAGGTGAAGTATGAATTGATGGAATTCAAGACGCGAAATGAAAAAACCCTTGAAGAAGATGTTCGAAAAATCTTAGCTGGTTTTGGTACTGATTACGTAATGACTTTTTGATGAGCGCTTATAGGAGGCAATGACGTTGCTGTGTTCACTGGAGTTATCGGGGACTATACGATAACAACTCTTGAAGATGGCAGCGGACTTCGTGTTGAAGATAAGATTTCAAACAGAGATGGGGTTGATATCCTATATGATACCGAGTTTCTCCGATTTGAGGGTTCTCCCGGAACTGCGGATACTCCAACGGTACAGCCTGAAGCAGGTATTTATTGGAGTGCCCGAGATATTATTCTGGGTACCGCAAATCATCATTTTCTCGAAATTTTGCCCTCATGGCCCGAAACTTTTGATTTTAACCGGGATGGAACCATTGATACTGTTGATCTTGATGGAGATGGAGTACGTGATGGATTTACTATTGGTGGTACTGAAGAAAGCGGAAAATTAGTTGCCTACCTTAATGACGCTGCCGATATTGCTGCTATTCTGGGATCTAATGAAGAATCCCACTTGATTCCATTGCCGGCTGGAGTAAGCTATGATGAGTTAATCGCTGCATTATATACCGCCTATACAAATTATCTCGATGAAAGTGTTGACTATACTCTACTTCCAACTGCTGATGCTGACAATTTAGATAATGGGAATTGTGCTACCTGGGTAAACACAATTCTTCAGGTTGTCGGGATAACAAATACCGCAGGATTGGGAGACTTTTCTGGAATAGATGCAGGTGACACTTCTACGTTGGCATTTAGTTATTTTACTTGATTTTTGGGAGTTAATTTATCATTTAACCCTTAACACGATAATAGCAAAGAACAATTGATACGACAGAATATAGTGCCGTATCAATTGTTCTTTTTTGCTGTTTGTATTTGTCTGTTTTGTTTCAGCCTTATCAAACTATTTGAGGTCAAGGCTTGCCGGTAGTTGAGTCGAGCCAGTTGAGGTAGCCGGGCAGTCCGCCGGTTATGGGCAGTTTGATGATTTCCGGCACGTCGTAGGGGTGATACTCCTCGATATAGGCTTCGAGCTTGCTGTATCGGGCCTCTGTGGTCTTGATTGAGAGGAGAACTTCGCTCTCTCCTGAAATTTTGATAACCCCGTCATAATTCAATAAGCTCTTTGCCCAGGCGCTGCAGGGGGGTTGCACCGAGCGGGCCCATCACCACGGTATCCTCAATGCGCACCCCGAATTTGCCGGGCAGGTAGATTCCGGGCTCAATGGTAAAGAGCATATTCTCCTGCAACACACACTCCCCTTTCGGGCTGATCCGTGGCTCTTCGTGCACCTCAAGGCCAACACCATGACCAAGACCGTGGCCAAACTCATCACCATAACCGTGCGCAGCAATAAAATCGCGAACATGGGCGTCAAGCTCTTTGCCGCTCATGCCGCACCGCGCCGAAGCAATGCCGAGCGCCTGAGCCTCCTGCACAATGCGATAAACCTTTCGGGCCTCGGCTGAAACATGCCCAAGCGCAACCGTTCTTGTCTGATCGGAGGCGTACCCTTCATAAACGCACCCAATGTCGATCACAATAAGCTCTCCCGATTTGAAGCGGGCGGTTGAGGGCGTTGCATGAGGCATGGCAGAACGGGCACCCCCGGCCACAATGGGGTCAAAGGAGTCCTTTTCCGCGCCAAGCTTTTTATGCTGATAGCTGATCTCTGCGGCAATATCAAGTTCCGTTACGGAAGGCGAAATCATGGGAAGCACGGTTTCGAAGGCAAGTTCGCTGATTTCTGCCGCACGACGCATTTTCATGAGTTCGATTGCATTCTTGACCATCCTGAACTCATCAAAAAAGGAGTCAACCGGTATCACCCGCTGTTTGCCAACCATCTGTTCGATAAGGCGGGTTGCTTCATGCCAGGTAACATTGTCGGACTGCAATGCAACCGTTTCACCGAGAGGATAGCGGCCTGAACCAAGCTCCGCAGCAAACCCGTCGCCAGCAATAACGGTTTCTGCCACTACAACCTCTTCAGCAGCCTGCTCCCTGTAACGAAAGTCGGTAAAAAGCCAGCTTTTCTCTCGGGTAATCAGCAGCCTCGCACTCGAACCACTGAAACCCGTCAGCCACCGGATAACGGCGAGATCGGTAACAATAGCCGAATCGAGCGCCTGGCTCATCATTTTGTTCAAAACCTTCCGCAAGGCCTCTTCCCGGTAAAATGCTATCTGCTTGCTATCCATATAAAAATGAGTACCATAATTCACAAAAATACCGGGCATCACTCCGCAACAGCCTGTTCAATGGGAATCAATGCTCTTTATTATTTATATTTACACCATTTCTTGTTATTATTTACATTTACACAATTCGCAACCATTTGCCAACCAATCAGTTTCATGCCACAAAAAAAGTTACTTCAAAAGCTGCTTGCAGGAGAGGATTTTTCACAGGAAGAGATGATCCTCTGCATGAACAACATTATGGATGGTCTTTTTTCCGAGATGGTTATTGCGGCTCTGCTTGCTCTTCTGCAGAAAAAAGGTGTTACCCCAACTGAAACCGCTGGAGCATACTATAGTCTGATGGAAAAAGCCGTCACCATCGAGCTGGATGAAAATGCTGTTGATACCTGCGGAACCGGCGGTGACCACGCAGGAACCTTTAATATTTCAACAACGGCATCAATCATTGCCAACAGTGCCGGAGTCCGCATTGCCAAACATGGTAACCGTTCAGTTACAAGCAGTTGCGGAAGCGCTGATGTGCTTGAAGCGCTTGGATTCACCATCGATCTGCCGCCTGAGGCGACAAAAGAGCTTTTTCAGGAGAGCGGCTTTGCCTTCCTCTTTGCCCCCCTCTATCACCCTTCAATGAAGCGGGTCGCCCCTGTCCGTCGGGAGCTTGGGATCAGAACCATATTCAATATTCTCGGCCCGCTGATCAATCCGGCACGGGCAAAACGGCAGCTTGTCGGGGTGTTCAATCGGGAGCTGATGGAGCTCTATACCGAAGTGCTGCTACAGACCGGGGCGCGTCGTGCCATGATTGTTCATGCCATGACTGCAGAGGGCATCGCGCTTGATGAACCAAGCCTCAATGGGCCAACGCATATTGTCGAGATTCACAGGGGCACTGTAACCGAGCACACCGTTTATCCCGAAGATTTCGGTCTGGCAAGGCACTCGCTTTCGGAAATCCAGGGAGGAGAGAGAGATGAAAACGCACGCATCATTCGCCAGATCCTTGACGGAAGCGCTCCGGCAGCACATCGTGATGCCGCCCTCTTCACAACAGCCATGGCCTGTTATGTTTCCGGAAAAGCACGCTGCATTGATGATGGACTCGACATCGCAAGAGAGGCGCTCGAAAGTGGCAAATCGGAGAAAAAATTTAATGAAATTCTGAAAATTAACGCTGAACTCTCACGGAAATACCGGTCAGTCGTCAACTAAAATCCTTATCTTTTTCCCAAAAAACTTGTATACTCTGCCTTGTTTTTAAGCCGAAGCGAGAACCATTATGCCCATGAACGGACGCGACATTCCAACCCCTGAAAAGCAGCAAGGTATCGCTGAAAAGCTTCTCCAGTCAGGAGTAAGCAATTCAAGACGAAAAATCATTGAACAGGCTCTTGAGAATGTCAACAAGCCTGGCTTCAGGATTGAGCCATCTGCTATCGTGCCTCTCATGAAGCCGGTTACCTGGTTTCCGCCAATGTGGGCCTTTGCCTGCGGCGTCGTGTCAACCGGAGAGAATATTGCCGACAACTGGGATATTCTCCTGCGTGGCGTTCTTCTTGCCGGGCCGCTCATGTGCGCCATGTCGCAGACCATGAACGACTACTTTGACCGGGAGGTTGATGCCATCAATGAGCCCGAACGTCCTATTCCTGCAGGAAAAATATCAAAATCGGCCAGTTGGCTGATTACTTTCGCCCTTATCATTACGGGCTTTCTTGTCGCGCTCTCCATTCATCCCTATGTTGTCGTCATTGCCTTTGTCGGAGTGCTCATGTCGCACGCCTATTCCGGCCCGCCAATCCGAGCAAAAAGAAATGGCTGGTTCGGCAACCTTATTGTCGGGCTTGCCTATGAGGGTGTGGCATGGCTGACGGGCAGTTTTGCCATTACCCAGGGTGTTCCTTCTGCGGAAACCATTGCCCTTGCCATCATTTTTTCAATCGGAGCGCATGGCATCATGACGCTGAACGATTTCAAATCCATTGTTGGCGACACGATCCGCAAGGTCGCCTCCATTCCGGTACAGCTTGGAGAGAAAAAGGCAGCTCTCCTTGCAGCCATTATTATGGATGTTGCACAGCTCTCGGCCATCACCATCCTGATTGTCAAAGGTTCCATCACCACAACTGTCATTGCCCTGATACTGCTGCTCGCCCAACTGCCCATGCAAAAGATATTGATAGCAAATCCTAAGGAGAAAGCGGTCTGGTACAATGCCTTCGGTACCCTGCTCTATGTTTTATCCATGATGGTTTGCGCTGTTGGCATCCGACCATGAAACAATACGTTTCGGGTTTTATGAAACTATTGTTATATTCCCTTTCGTTTTTTTAACACAATTTATTGCACCATGTCTAAAGTTTGTTTACTGACCGGTAAAAGACCCATATACGGCAATACGGTATCTCATGCGAACAACCACGTCCGCACCCGTTTTGAGCCAAACCTCCATACCAAAAGAATCTGGATAGAAGAGGAGAAGCGGTTTGTAAAGGTCAAGCTTTCAGCAAAAGCCATGACAATTATCGCGAAAACAGGTACCGCAACGCTTGCCAAACTGCTGAAATAAAGCACAGGCAAGATCGGTTGCAAAAGATTTTTTAATATCTTGTAAAGGCTCAATCATAAACAGTTTGAGCTTTTTTTTGTCGATGGAAACAAAGATAACGATATACACTGGACGGCGCATTGCAGCGCAAATCCGGGCCCTGCTGTCTGGGTGCGCTGTTGATGTACGGCTTCACGATTCGTCAATAGCCGGATACTCACCAGCCACGACCAACAACCGCATGGAACTCAGCGCTGCAATAGAGGCGCTCGAAGCGCTCAAGGAGCCTTGCCGTGTCGATTTGTACAGCGACTCAAGCTACCTTGTCAACGCCATCAATGAAGGGTGGCTGAAACGCTGGACCATCAATAACTGGAAAACATCGACAAAAAAAAATGTCGAAAACATCGATCTCTGGAAAAAAATCCTGAAGTTACTTACGTTACATACCATAACGTTCCATAAGGTCAAGGGCCACAGCGACAACCCCTACAACAACCGTTGCGACACTCTGGCTCGCGAGGCCATTAAAAAGAAATCATAACCTGTTGATCTATGCCGCGAAACGCCGTGCCTGAAGCAACACCCCCGAAACGCTCCCTGAAAAAAGGGGCAGGGCTCCTCCTCTCCATGAGCGTTATCAGTACCCTTTGCTTTCTGCTGGTAGTACTCTGGGTTAACTGGTCGAAATCACGCCTTCAGCCCGAACCACTTACTCCTGCGCTTCGCTCGATTGTTGATCGCATTCCCGGAAAATCTGATGCCCTGATCTACATTGGCCTTAAAGATATCCGTGAAAGCAGGCTCTGGGTGGAGGTCATCCCGGATTCACTGAAAAAGGCTCCACTTTTCAAACCACAGGGCCGACTCGACACCCTGATGAGAGCGGCAAAAATCAATCCCTCTCTCGACATCGATACCCTGTTGATCAGCTTCAAGCGCCATGGGTACAAAGAGCAGAACTTTCTTGGAATCGTATGGGGGCCTGTTTCAAAAAAACTTCCGGAATCATTTCTCAGAACCAACAGTACAACGGTTGAAACCATCGGTGGTCACCAATGTTATGCACTTGACAGCACACTGTGGCTCTGTCCAATCGGAACGAAACAAATAGCCCTGACCAACAACAAAAAAATGCTGACGGATTTCCTTGTTCCAACCGGCAGCTTTTATCAGAGGGATTCACTCTCGGTTGCGCTGATCAACAAGGCTCTCTACAAATCGCATCTCTGGTTTGCCCTCCCTTCTGCAGCCTGGACCATCAGGGCCTTGCAAAGCCTCACCTCGACCAACCAGGGGGTAAAAAGCCTCGGCAACCTGAACCGTATCCAGAACCTCGCTCTCTCCGTAAAGTTCAATGATGGAATTGAAGGACAAAGCGAATGGGTCTATACAACACCCCAGGCAGCCTTTTTTGCATCAACGTTCCTCTGGGGCGCAGTCAAGCTTTCTGAACTCTCTGGCACGAGAACCAGCGAACAGACCAGACAACTGCTCAACAAAATCGAGATCCGGCAGAACATGGAATCCATAATCATACACACGAAACTTCCTCTCGAATTTTTTCAGGCTGCCAAACAGAAAGAGTTGCCCTGAAATAAAGCACTCCGCACACTGCCCCCCTCCCCCGAGATTCCCCTCCCGAGGGGGTGTAAATAAAGGCTCGGCATCAAGGCGGAGCGCTGTCACGAAAAAAACAGAGCATCCCGTCTTTCCAGAGCACTCGCAATTGCCCGCCAGCCATCACCATTTTTCCTGGCTGACTACCAAGAAGATCAACCAGCTTCTGAAGCGTCCGGGCGTCAACCACAGCATGCAGATCCCGTAGCGCCCTTTTTAACACCTCCTTCTGCTCAAAAACCGTAAGCTGCTGAAGTGCAAAAACAGAAAGCTTCCCCTCATTGAGGGCAAGCCCCGGCTCCCGTTCACAGAGATTTTCAAAATAGAGTTCCAGAAATTCTGAAAGCTCACCCGCCTGTTCCGACACTCTGCGGAGTGATGGCATCAATTTACCGGCAAAGCGCTCCTCAATAAGCGGAATAACACGGTTCCTGATAAAATTCCGGTCATAATCATTGGCATAATTACTCGTATCCGTTCGGCTGGTAATCCCCTTCTCCTTCAGGTAGGCAACCATATCCGCCTTGTGAAATAACAGCATGGGGCGAATAATTTTACCGTTAAGAGCCCGGATGCCTCTCAGTCCCGGAAGTGAGACCCCTCTGAAAAGATTGAAAAGAATGGTTTCAGCATTATCATTGACATGATGACCGGTAGCGATTTTTGAAAATCCCTTCTGCTCCATCACCTGCCTGAAAAAAGTATATCGCAATATCCGTGCGCTCTCCTCGACCGATCGCTTCCACTCCCCGGCAAAACGCAAGGTGTCAAAATGATCGACAAAACACTCCAGATCAAGTGAGCGGCAATGATCGAGCACAAAAGACTCGTCGCCGTCACTTTCGGCGCCACGAAGCTGAAAATTACAGTGAGCCACCGCAAGCTCAGCACGCAGAAGAGGTCTTACCGCACAGAAAAGTGAGAGCATGGCCATGGAATCCGGCCCCCCGGAAACCGCAACAAGAACCCTGTCACCCTCTTCGACCAGCCGCCTTGTTCTGAGTTGTTCAAGAAATTTTTTTTCTAAACGATTCACCTCTTCACCGCCCCTGAATTGCAAAAAAAACGGAAAAAACTCTCCACCATTACCTCAGGTTCAAGATAAATAATTATCATAAGGGAGCTTATCAAAAAAAAACGACAAGAGCCCCAAAAAAGATGTTTACTTCCTATGGCTACAGCACCATGATCAAGGTGTTTCTTCTCTGCCTGGCTATCAGCGCGGCTGCACTGATTTTTCCCCTCTGGGCACAAATACCGATACACCTTACAACAGGCCTCGCACTCCTTTTCACCCTCTATTTTTTTCGTGACCCTAAACGGGTTGCGCCCGACGAAAAGCGAATTATCCTTGCACCCGCCGACGGGAAAATCCTTCTCGTCCAGAAGCAAAACGGAAACATTGCCGGAAAAACCTCAACGCTGGTCAGTATTTTTATGTCGCCCCTCAATGTCCACGTCAACCGCGTACCACTCAGCGGAAAGGTAACCCGCCTGCACTACCGCCCCGGTCAGTTCCTGATGGCCTTTGACAATCGGAGCATGGAGAGCAATGAAAAAATGGAAATCGGCATAAACAACGGTGAAATTGAGGTACAGTTCAGCCAGGTATCCGGTTTTCTGGCCAGAAGAATTGTCTGTCAACTGCAAAAGGGAGAGAACGTCAAACTCGGCAACAGGTTCGGCATGATCAAGTTCGGCTCAAGGGTCGATCTCATCCTGCCCCCTTCAGCAACCGTACTGCTTCAGCCAGGTCAGAGAACCCGTGCCGGCGAAACCATCCTTGCCCGCTATTGAGCCAGGCAACACAACAACCAGCCTTCCTCTGAAAAGAGTTGGTTTAGGAGAGCATATTGATTATATAATTGACAAGAAATACTCATTTCAGCAATAAAAATGCCATGGAGGAATCCCGATGTTTGGATTAGGTGGACAGGAACTGATTCTCATTCTGCTGATCATTCTGCTGTTGTTCGGCGCAAAAAAACTTCCGGAACTTGCAAGAGGGCTGGGAAAAGGGATGAAGGAGTTCAAAAAAGCACAGACTGAGATAGAAGAGGAGTTTAACTCAGTCGTTGATGAAAAGCCGAAAAAGGAAAAAACAGCCTCGTCAACGCAAAGCTAACATGTGCGATAACCGGCCATGCTTGTCAGCCTCTATATCAGAAATTTCGCACTGATCCAGGAGCTAACGGTTTCATTCAACCCTGGACTGACCATTATAACCGGAGAGACCGGCGCTGGCAAATCTATTCTTGTCGGAGCGCTGAGTCTTGTTCTTGGTGAGCGTTCAAGCAGTGATCTGGTGCGATCAGGCACCAGCAAAGCCGTAATTGAAGCGATACTCAACGACGTTCATTCTGAAAAGATTGAGAGGCTGTTGCATGATGCGAACATTGAAACGGCACAGGAGCTTATTCTCCGAAGGGAGCTCTCCTCAACTGGTCAATCCCGCTGCTTCATCAACGACACACCCTGCACGGCGGCCATCCTGAAACAGACCGGCGAGATGCTGATTGATCTGCACGGCCAGCATGACCACCAGTTGCTGCTTCATGCCGACACGCACGAGAGCCTGCTTGACGACTTCGCCAAAACAGCACAGGAGGTCACCGCCTACAAAGAGGCTCGTTCAGCGCTTCAGGAGATGCAGCGAGGGCTCGAAACCCTGAAAAAAGAGGCGGCAGAAATCCGCGAAAAGAGGGAGATCGTTACGTTTCAGCTCAACGAGCTCAACGCGCTTGACCTGAAAAGCGGTGAGGAGGAGAGCATTGAAACCGAAATAACGCTCCTTGAAAATGCTGAAACCCTGTTCACGCTCAGCGCATCCCTGAGTGAGCTGCTCTACGACAGCGAACACTCCCTCTATTCTGCCATAAGCGAAGCGTTGCATCTCCTCGAAAAACTTGCAACCATCGACAGGCGCTTCGACATCCATCTTGAAGAGAGTCGCAGTGCACAAAGCATAGTCGATGAACTCGCCCGTTTCACCCGCAGCTATACCGCAAACATTGATTTTAATCCCGTCAGGCTCGAATCGTTACGGGAACGCCAGCTCCAGCTCCAGCGCATCGGGAAAAAATATGGCCGCTCCCTCTCCGGACTGATTGAGTTGAAAAATGAGCTTGAAGCAAAGAGCGCCCTCGAAGAGAACCTTGAAGAGGAAGTTGATCGTATCCGCCAGCAGATAGCCCGGCAGAAAGCTGAACTGTCGCGGTACGCCGACACCCTTTGCCGCAAACGGCAGGATGCCGCCCATCGGCTTGAACTCCTTATCCAGAAACAGTTGGCGGAACTCGGCATACCACACGCCACCTTCGTTGTCAGCATGAGGCACGAAGAAAATCGTGAGGGAGAAATCACCGTCGATGGGAAGTGCTATACCGCATTTGCGGGCGGTTACGACCAGATTGAGTTCCTGATTTCAGCCAACCCCGGTGAAAAGCCAAAACCGCTTGTCAAAGTGGCCTCCGGCGGAGAAATTTCACGGGTCATGCTTGCCCTGAAGAGCGCCCTGGCTGAGTCGGCCGAGCTGCCAATCCTTATCTTTGATGAAATCGATACCGGCATCAGTGGCAGAATCGCCGAAGCGGTCGGAAGAAGCCTGAAAAACCTCTCACGCCTGCACCAGATCATCGCCATCACCCACCTGCCACAGATTGCCGCAATGGCCGACCTGCACCTCAGTGTGCAAAAATCCGTCCAGCAGGAGAGAACCATAACGGAAGTGACCGTTCTTGACCATGAGAGCCGCCTGCAGGCCATTGCCGCGCTCATCAGCGGCAAAAACATCTCCCCCTCGTCACTTACACTTGCAGCAGAACTGGTTGAGAGGGCTGCTCGCTGAACTTCACAAACCCCTCTTTTTACAAATAACTATCGTAATCCTGCGGCGCTGCTTTTCCACCTCTTTCTGCAGTTTTTTCATTCCGAACGGGTTCCTTGTAATGAGCTGAAATGACCTCATTGATCTCCCTGCTAAGCTGGGCTATTTTGACCGGTTTTTTCAGAAGTCTGCTGATACCGTAGCGGGCCAGAGAGGCATTGTTTTCGATCTCCTTGCCATAACCGGTCATAAGGATAACCGGCAGATCCTCCCGTATTTCATGCAATGCCGAGACGAGCTCGATACCGTTCATCTCCGGCATCGTGAGATCGGTTATGACAAGGTCGAACGCAGCGGGCTCTTGGCGGAAAACTTCAAGAGCCTTAAGGGGAGAACTGAAAACCTTTACCCTGAACCCAAGTTGCGTGAGCAAGGCTGACATCATTTTCAGGGTGCTCACTTCATCGTCTATGAAGAGCAGTTGGCAAGAGCCCTGAATCGGGATTTCTTCACGCTCACATTTTTTTTGCTGTTCTTCGATAACCGGCAGGAAAATGCTGAATGAGCTTCCATTCCCCTTCCGGCTTTGAACAGTTATTTCGCCTCCAAAGCTCTTGATGATGCCATGAACCACCGAAAGTCCGAGCCCGGTACCCTTGTTAACCGATTTCGTCGTAAAAAAAGGCTCGAAAATACGTTCCATGGTTGCATCATCCATACCACAGCCGGTATCGGAAACGGTCAGGTTCACAAACCGCCCCGGCCCGATTTTTGGCAGTTCTTTCCCCAATTCACCCTCAAGAGTGATCTCCTTAAGCTCGATACTCAGATCCCCGCCATTTCCCTCCATTGCCTGGAATGCGTTGGTACAGAGGTTAACGACAACCTGGTGGATTTTGGAGGGATCGGCAAGAATGTTCCTGCACTCCCTCTCAATGTTCTGGCTGATGCTGATCGTTGCAGGGATGGAGGGACGCAGCAATTTCAGCGCTTCCTGAAGTATGGACTGGACAGAAACAACCGAAGGGGTACTTTCCTGGGCCCTGCTGAAGGTGAGAATCTGTGAAACGAGGTTCTGGGCACGGTCTGCCGCGTTGACAATTTCGGAAAAATAGTCATGCTGAGGAGCATCACCCGAAAGGGTAAGCAATCCCATTTCAGCATAGCCCATGATGGGGGTGAGAATATTGTTGAAATCGTGTGCGATACCTCCGGCCAGTGTTCCTATGGTTTCAAGCCGCTGGGTCTTGCGCATGCGGCTTTCAAATTCATTCTGACTGTTCAGTGCATTGACCCGCTCGGTAATGTCAAAAAGGATGCCGTCAATAAAAGAAAACTGGCCCTCTTCGGAAAAGGTCGAGGTTTTCCGGTCTTCGATCCACTTGACTGAACCATTTTCATCCATGACCCGATAGACGATGATCAGGGAATTTTTTTTACTCATGAGCTCTCTGTTGGACTGCTCAACTTTTTCGCGGTCATCGGGATGAATGGGGCTCATTGCTTCATAATTCTTTCCATTCATTTGAGGGAAAAGTCCGTTTGCAACAGAATGGATCGAACCGCTGAAATACTTGATGCTCCCGTCACCGGAGAGTCGGTAAACGACACCAGGAATATTATCGATAATGGAGCTTAACTCTTCACGCAACCTCGACTGCAGGGTATATGCCGCAAGCGCCGCCTCGTTTTTTTTCATTTCCGTAAGGTCTACAACAACCCCTCGCCCGCCAGTGATCACACCTCCTGTGAACACCGGTGCACCGTAAAGCATCGCCTGAAATTCAGTTCCATCCTTCCTGAGCCCGGTCATCTCGACACTTACCCTTTTACCTTCAAGGGTGATGGCGTGCAGCACACTTTTCAAATAGCTCAAATCAGAGGGGTTAACCAGGGTGTATACCGAATTGTTCTGCATTTCCCCCGCATCATATCCGAAAAAGAGCAACCCTTGCCTGTTGCAGTAGGTGATCACGCCATCCAGGTCAGCCTCAATAGCCGGAAGAGGAAGAAATTCTATGAGCTCTCTGAACCTTCTTTCACTTTCCTTGACGGTCGATTCATGTTTTATGCGCTCAGTAATATCCCTCGAAATGCCGAAAATCACAGGTTGGTCGTCCCAGCTCCCATGGGTCGCAATCGTTTCCACAGGGATCAGGGAAGCTGTTTTCGTCATAAGGGGAACAAGACAGACATGTTCAGTGCCGGCAAGCATTCCTTCGATATTTCTTCTGGCCTCTTCCCGCTGTGCCGGAGGATGAAAGTCAAGCACATGCATTCGATATGCCTCTTCCTGTGTATAGCCGAGGCGGGAGAGCACGGCAGAGTTCGTGTGTTTGACCATCTCATCAGCTCCGACGATGAAAAGCATGTCGTCGATCGTGTTGAATAGTGCATCCAGGTTCCTGTTCGCTGCGTTGATCTTTTCCTCATGTTTTGCCTGAATAATAGCTGCGCCAATCCGGGAAGCCACAGTCTCAAGCGCCTTGCGTGAAAATTCCGGTACCTGGTTAAGCGAATGGGATGCAACATTCAGACATGCTACAACAACATTCTTGCTCATGACTGGAACAACCGCGATTGCTTTCAGATCGTCATCCAGACTTGGTAGATCGGTAGTGAGTTCGATTTCCGTATAACGACTGTAGAGTGGTATACCCTGGAAGACGATGTGCTGCTGGGTGCAATCTCCGCTGTAATGATTTGTTTTACTGACAAACGATTCCGAAAGCCCTTCAGAATAGACAAGACTCAGGCTTTTATCGGCTTCGTTTACGAGGTAGATCCCTCCACAATCCATGCCTGAAATTTCAAGCGCACTCTGCAGACAAATTTTCAAAGTCTCCTCGAATGAGGCCGATGCGCTCAATTTCAGGGCAAGATCGAGTTCACACTGGATCATGCGTTCAGCTTGCTTCCTCTGAAGGGCGTTGGCGATGATTCCTCCAGCGAGCTTAAGCACCGAAACGGTTTCCTGTGGCCAGTGGCGCTCTTGGGTAACCGCATCGAAACCGATATAGCCAAACGGAAGATTACCGGACGCGAGGGGAATGATGATGAGCGATCGGATATCCTGCTGTTCGAGGATCTCCATTTCCGCCGCAGCTTCCTCCGGCAGCTCCGATACTCTCGGTACGATAATTGCCTCATTCATGTTGATCTTTTCAGTCAGCCATGCAAACAGATCGGTTGGCAGATGCTGCAGGATCTGGATCTGCGGCTCGATACCCTCGGCGCACCACTCATGGGTATTGTCCATCAAGCGATGGTTGTCGTAGTACTCAAAGATATAACTCCGGTCTGCCTGTACGAACTTTCCGATATTTTCGAGGGCAAGATTGACCATCTCGTCGATCCTGTGGGCAGGAAGGTTGATAAACTGGTTGGCCAGGGTGGCAACGAGACGCTCGAACCTTCGATTGTATGAGAGGGATGGCTCAATGCCACCATGAGAAGCCGCATCAAGGATAAATGAGTCGTAATGGGAGACCGCACCGTTTTCATCGCGATGGATGAACCTGAAATCATAGACCTCGATTTCGGAACCATCTTTCCCCTGCAGCCGATACTCCATCTCGAACGATTCCCGGCTGTTGTCTGCGGCGAACGCTTCAACTTCCCCCAAAACCCGTGTTCTGTCGTCCGGATGAATAAGCTCTGTGTAGCCGACAACATTGCCAATCAACTCGGCTGGCAGGTAACCAGGCAATATTCCAAAATTCTTCGTTACATCGACTATAGGCCAACCGGGACTGTTTTTCAGGCGAAATACCGAAACCGGCCCCCCCATGAACATATTTCGTTCCTTGAGAAGCCTTTCCTCGGCATGCTTTCTCTTGGTTATATCCTGATGGGTACCTACCATTCGAACCGGATTTCCCGTCCGGTCACGCTCGAAAACAATACCCCTGTCGAGCACCCATACCCAATCACCATTCTTATGCCGCATTCTGAGTTCGATTTCATAGAAATCAGACTCCCCGCTGAAATGCCTCTCGAGCAAGAGTGTTGAGCGCTTCAGATCGTCAGGGTCACAAAACTTCATCCATGTTTCAATCGTGACCGGTTCGAGTTCCTCTTTCGTATAACCTGCGATTTCCGCCCAGCGGTTGTTTATGGCAACTGCTCCCGAACTGATATCCCAGTCCCAGGAACCAGCATTGGTACCGGCAATGACCAGCCCCAGCGTTTCAACCTGTTTTTCATATTCAGCCAGCTTCGCATCTTTTTCCTCCAGCAAAGCCTTCATCTGCAGATATTCCTCTTCCTGTTCTCGCACGTGTTCCACCATCATATCCATAAATCGATTATTGATGCCCGGTTCTCTTTAATACGCTTAAGTAAGTATAAATTCATTCAAGTTATGCACGAAAAAATAACAACCCCAAAATAATCACATTAAACGTTGAACCGTATTTTTCAACACCAGGTGAGTCGTAACCTCTGCCGGGATTAAAGGAGAAAAGCTGTTTGGGTGACTTGGGTTATGGTACGGAAGAGAACTGGATGTGTGGGCATTTGGGACAAGTTGCTGCTGATTTAGCCTGCGCTTGCTGACAATTAAGGGGTTTTGCGATAAATTCCGTTTTACAAATTACCTTTCTCTGTATATTCCTGATCTTCCTGACAAAAAAAACAGAGGAACATAAAAGAGAGTTTTCAGTTGAATTTGTAAAGTTTAGAGAAAATAGTATGTCCACACGATACCTTTCAGGATCTGCCGTTGCGCTGGTAACCCCGTTCAAAAAGGATATGACGGTTGATACCGATGCATTAAGGAGACTGGTACAGTTTCAGATCGCAGCAGGAACCGATATCATCATCCCCTGCGGCACGACGGGTGAGTCGCCAACTCTTTCCGAAGATGAACAGTTTGACATTATCCGCATTGTAAAGGATGAGGTGGACGGGAAAGCCCTGGTGGCAGCAGGCGCTGGCACGAACTCTACCCCACACGCCGTAGCCCTTGCAAAGAACGCGGTAAAAGCGGGTGCATCACTCCTTCTTTCCGTGGCTCCGTATTACAACAAGCCTTCGCAGGAGGGAATCTATCAGCATTACCGCCATATTGCCGAGGCCGTCACGGTGCCAATTATCATCTACAATGTTCCGGGAAGAACAGGATGCAATGTTGCGGCTTCAACCATTCTGCGGCTTGCAAGAGATTTTGAAAATATTGCGGCTGTCAAAGAGGCTACCGAGAATATGAGCCAGATTTCGGAACTTCTTGAGGAGCGTCCAGACCATTTTTCTGTACTCACCGGTGAGGATTCGTTGATTCTGCCCTTTATGGCCATGGGTGGGGATGGGGTAATCTCGGTTGCGGCAAACCAGATTCCCTCACAGATCAAGCAACTGGTCGAAGCTGCCAGGCTGGGCGATCTTGAGGAGGCACGGAGGATAAACCGCCGTTATCGCAAGTTGTTGAAACTTAATTTTATTGAGAGCAATCCTGTACCCGTCAAATACGCCCTGTCACGAATGGGGATGATTGAGGAGAACTATCGGCTGCCCCTGGTACCACTATCAGCAGAGAACAAGCTGCTTATCGACCAGGAACTGGAGTCACTGGGACTCATATAACAACACCAACTTCAAGCTTTTCAGCTACCGACAACTCGGTAGCTGAAAAGCTTATAAGTCCCCTGAGTCCCATACCCTCCTATATTCCAGTAATCCCCTCAAGCTTGTCAACAAAACTATCAAGCTCCGCTTTTGTCCTTTTCTCCGTAACAGCAACAAGCAATCCAGTTTCTCCGTGAACAGCAAGGTCGTGGCCTGCAAAGAGCTTGTGCTCAAGCATCCGTTCAATTACTGCGGCTGCAGGAATTGGTGTTTCAACAACAAACTCCCGGAAAAATGGCGCCTTGTATTTCAGGGAAAATCCAGGAATCGCAGCTATTTTTCCTGCCAGATAGTGGGCCTTCTGTGCTGATTGTGTGGCAACCTGCTGCAACCCCTCTTTTCCAAGCAGTGAAAGATAGATGGCCGCCTGAAGGGCATTGAGCGCCTGGTTGCTGCAGATGTTTGACGTGGCCTTTTCACGCCGGATGTGCTGCTCGCGGGTCTGAAGGGTAAGAATAAAGCCATCTTCTCCATCCCTGTCTTTGGTCATACCGACCAGACGACCGGGAATTTTGCGGACAAGTTGCTGCTTCACGGTAAAAATGCCAAGGTATGGGCCTCCAAAACTCTGAGGCGTACCAAGGGGCTGGCCCTCACCGACGGCAATATCTGCCCCGTAACTTCCGGGAGCTGCAAGCATGCCAAGTGAAAGCGGATCGGCGGAGACAACAAAAAGCGCCCCGTTTTCATGGGCAATGGCCCCGATCGCTTCAACATCTTCAAGAGAGCCATAAAAGTTGGGCTGCTGCACAACCACGG